>NZ_JBSFQI010000003.1:0-152102 GCF_053588635.1 Gordonia sp. NPDC003425
CTGAGCCAGGATCAAACTCTCCATGAAAAAACACTGAAACCAAAAAGTTTCAACACAATCTCAGCCAGAGAGACAAAAACCTGACCAAACAAAAAACAATCCAAAAAACTGGCATCAAAAACTGATGCCAGCACTAACTGGCATCAAACAATCCATCAATACACTATCGAGTTCTCAAAGAACACACACCCACCGGCACCACCCCCACAAGAGGCGAACTCCGATGAATTCAGTTGTTTCACTGTCTTCGTCACCCGCTCCGGGGCAACTCTTCCAGCCTACCAGACCCTCTCGGCGGTCGCAACTCCCTGGTTGTTCTCGTCGGGAGGTGTCTGGCGGTCCGAGATCACGTCTCGGGCGCGCGAGGCACCCGTGTCGATTTCTCGGGGGCGGTCTGCGCAGAACCCGGTTTCCCTTCCCCATTCACTCCCGTCGAGGTTGACCCTCGTGGGCTGTCCGGGGCGGCGCCGTGGCGCGCTGACTCGAAGAAAGTTACGCAATCGGCGAGCGCGGGTCAAATCGCCTGTTCAGACCGCGTGGCCGCACGTGTTTGTGCTGGTCACGTGGGATTCAACCACCAGCAGTGGATGAATATTCCGCATCAAGGGCGTGCCCGCGCTCGTGTGATCTGCGCCATGAAACGACTCCGTTTGCCGCGCGCCGGCCCCGTGTATCGAGCGCAGCCGCCCCACGCTGTCCCATGACTGTCCTTTAGGTCAGTGATCCGGCCCCCGAGGTCAGTTACCGGGGCGTGGTCGCGGACCTAGCGTCGGGCCATGAGTTCTTCCGCGGTCATCACCAGCACCGGAGCGCCGAGCACCACGGTCATCCGGGTGCGCCGGCGCGCCGTCCCGCCGGCCGGGTTCACCTCATCGGGGGCCCTGGCCTGGCGACGGACTCCGCCTGCAGGGCTGACGCCGGCGGGAGTCGACATCGTCCACTCCTTCGGTGCCGACACCATTTCCGACGATGTGATGGTGTCCGCGCTGGTCGGGCTCGTGGAGGCGGGCGCACTGACCGGTCAGTGGGAGTTCGAAGAGGCCGCCGTCGGTCTCATCCGTTCGGCCGCGGCGAACGAGGACGCGGCCTGGGCCGCCTTCTACGAGAACTCGCTACGGGACCTGCGGTCAGGTCATGCGCAGTTCGCTCCGGTGCATCGACGTGCCCGGACACTCCTGCGCGGCACAGGTGTCCTCGAGGTCGGTTGCTGCTTCGGATTGCTGGCCCTGCAGTGCGCCGAGGACGGTTATGACGTCTGCGCGTGCGACATCTCGCCGGGTGCCATCGGGCTGCTCGACGCCGCGGCCCGACGGCGTGGCGTCGATGTCAATGCACTTGTCGGCGATGCCCGGTCCCTTCCCCTCCCGGACCGCAGCGTCGACACCGTCACCCTCATCCACCTGCTCGAACACCTCGATCCCGCGGATGTCCCCGTTGCCCTCGACGAGGCGTTACGCGTGGCCCGACGTCGCGTGGTGGTCGCCGTGCCGTTCGAGGACCGGCCGAGCGAGCACTTCGGGCACCTCACCCGGCTCGGCGAGGAGGATCTTCTCCGCTGGGCCGGAGCGGTCCGGCACGGCGGTGCGACGACCTTCGCCGACCACGGGGGTTGGCTGGTGCTCACCCCCGCGTCGCTCAGATGAGACCTCGTTTGCTGGCGATGTAGACCGCATCGGTGCGCTTGGACACGCCCAACTTGCGAATGATGTTGCGGATATGGAACTTCACCGTGGATTCGGAGATGAACAGCGTCTGGCCGATCCGCTTGTTACTCATCCCGTCGGCGAGCAGACGCAGCACCTCCCGCTCGCGCTCGGTGAGCGCCTCGGGTCCGTCCCCCTCCCCCGACACCGTGCGCAGCACAATCGCGGCACTGCGCGGGTCGAAGGCGCTCCCGCCACCTGACACCGCCTGGATGGCGCGGACCAGTTCGGTGGTGTCGACGTCCTTCACCACGTAACCACGCGCGCCCGCCTTCACCGCACGCACCACGAGATCGTCATCGAGGAAGGTGGTGAGCACCAGACTCGCCACCTCGGGATGCCGACCGGCGATCTCGGTGATCAGCCGCAGCCCCTCGTACTCGGTGCCCGCGGTGAGCTTGAGGTCCACCACCACCACATCGGGTCGGCAGTGGGCCACCTCGGCCAGCGCGTGCTCGTACGAGTCTGCCTCGCCCACAACGGTTATCGATTGCTCGCGGTCGAGCAGGGACCGGATTCCGGCGCGTAGCAACGCATGGTCGTCCACCAGCATCGTGCGCACCGCGTCGGTGGCGGTGACATTCATCCCTGCGGTGTTCATCCCTGTGGTGTTCATCCCTGCGGTGTTCATCCCTGCGGTGTTCATCCCTGCGGTGTTCATCCCTGGGGTGTTCATGTCGGCCGGGTTCATGACGGTGACCTCCTCGGGCAGCGCGCGGTGGGATCGGGTATCTCGACGGCGACGCGGATGCCGCCCAGTCGGGATCGGCGAATCCGCAGTTCGCCCCCGAGGTCGTCGGCGCGGGTGGACATGTTGGCCAGGCCGCGGTGGCGCCCCGCCAGATCGCCGCAGACCGCCGCGCGCATCACCCGGCGCAGGTGGCTCGGATCGCCGGTGCCGTCGTCGTCGACGGAGAGCCCCACCCCGTCGTCGGCGTAGGTCAACACCACGCGCGCCGAGGTGGCCTCGGCGTGCACCGCGGTGTTGAACAGTGCCTCACCCGCAATACGCAGAATGGCGTGCTGGACGTCGTCGGGCAGATCGCGGGCGCGACCGAGCACCCGGACGTCGGTCTCGAGGTCGGCGGGCATGTGCATCGAGCACAGTTCGTCGAGGACCTCCCCGAGGCTCAGTCCCTCGACCGAGGGTGACTGATTGAGTGCGTAGATCACCGACCGCAACTGCTCGACCGCGTCGCGGGTCAGGCGCCCGGCCACCTCGAGCCGCTCGGCCGTGGCCGCATCCGACTCCATCCGGCACACCTCGATCTGCACGCCCGCCGACAGCACCGACTGCGTCACCGAATCGTGTAGTTCCCGGGCGATGCGTTCGCGTTCCTCGGTGACCAGCCGCTGGCGCATCACCGCCGACAGTTCACGTTGGGTGCGTTGCAGTTCGGCGTTGCGCACGGCGAGATCGGTGGCCTGCTCGCGCGCTTTGGCGTAGGCGTCCTCGGCGCGTGCGAGCTGGTGGCGGCTCTCCTCGAGCAGGGCGGCGTTGAGCAGTGCCACCACCGCCTGGCGCGCCAGAATGCGCATCACCACCAGATCCGCCGAATCGACCAGATGATGTTCGGGCGTCCACGCCGACAACCCGCCGACCACACGCCCGTCGAGGTGCACCGGTACGTGCAGGTGATGGTCGTCGACCACCGGCCGGATCAGTTCCCCCATCTGATTGCGGAGAATGTCGTTGAGCCGGTTGAGCACCTCGTCGGGCAGGTGACTGGGGGTGCGTGCGGCCTGCACCCCTTCGAAGGCGTAGATGGTGCCCTCGCCGTTCATCATCAGGTGCCGCGGTCCGGTGCGGTCGAGTTCGCCGTCGCACAGGGCGAACACCACCCAGTCGGCGTCGAGGTGTTCGCGCACCGCGCGCACCACCGACAGCACCAGCGTCTCGGGTCCCTCCGCGGTCTGCACCAGGGCACGCGAGATGCGGTCGAGCGCGCCCACCACACGCGTGAGCCGCTGTTCCACCCCCCGGAACTGCGCATAGTGCGAACCCTTCACCGAGTGCAGGCCCACCAGCGAGTCGAGTTCGGCCGCCCCGGTCGCACCGTCGGAGGTCGCAACATCGGAGATGGTGTCGATGCGCCGCGGACTCACAACGCCTCCCGGTAGATGCGGGCGACGTCGGCGGCATCGGGTCGGCGGGGATTGGTGGTCATGCACGCGTCGAGCATCGCGTTGGTGGTGAGGGTGTCGATGTGTTCGGCCCGCACCCCGACCTCACCGAGGCCGGTGGGCATGCCGATCCTGCGGCTCAACGCGGTGATCGCGTCGGCCAGACGGTCGGCCGTGGCCGCAGCACCGGATTCGGGCAGGCCCACGGCCCGGGCCAGGTCGACATACGGTGTGGGGTCGGCTTCGGCGTTGAAGCGGATCACATGGGGGGCCAACACACCGTTGATGGCGCCGTGCGGCGCGTCGCACAGCCCGCCGACGGGATGACTCATCGCGTGCGTCGCTCCCAGGATCGCGTTGGTGAAGGCCATTCCCGCCTCCAGCGCCGCATAGGCCATGTCGGTTCCGGCATCGGCGTCGGCCGGGTTGTCCACGAATCGTTCGATGCTGCGCCATGCGGTGGCGATGGCGCTCAGCGCCGCCTTGTCGGTGAGGCGGGTGTGCGCCAGTGACGCGTAGGCCTCCATGCAGTGGGTGATGGCATCCATGCCCGACTGGGCGGCCACCTCCGGGGGCAGTGTCGCGAGTGTGCGCGGATCGATCACCGAGACATCGGGCACCAGTCCGCGTCCGATGATCGTCACCTTGGTCATCCGGTCGACGTCGTTGATGATGCAGAACTGCGAGACGTCCGACCCGCTGCCGGCGGTGGTGGGAGCGGCCACCAGCGGTGGCAGCGGGCGCCGAGCGCGGTCGATGCCCTCGTACTCCAGGATGTGCCCGCCGTTGGCCGCGAGGATCGCAATGCCCTTGGCGGCGTCGATCACCGAGCCGCCGCCGAGAGCCACGATCCCCTCGGCGCGGCTCTGCTCGTACTGGTCGAATCCGGAGGTGATCTCCGGCGCGCGGGGGTTGGGGGAAACACCGGTGAACGACGACACGTTCAGGCCTTCGGCCCGAAGTCGTTGCGTGAGTTCGGGATACCAGGGTGTGGCGACGAGTCGACGGTCGGAGACCACGAGCAGCCGACGCATGCCGAGCCCGGCGGCCGCGCGCGGGATCTCGTCGAGCGACCCCGGTCCGACGATCACCTCCGGCGTGTGGAACTTGGCGATGCGGACCCCGCCGGCCGCGCGGCGCCCGGCGGCGGTTCCGAATGCGGCGGCGGACGTCACGGTGTCACCGTCGTCGACCTGGATCCGCACGCATCTCACCTGTCCCGTCGCGGCCATGGGTGGGGCGCGCACGGATTGCGACGCCCCTCGCCGAAATCCTACGCGGCGTGATGCGGGTCACGTGCCGTACGAGTCGACCGAGACCTGCTCGAGCGCGGTCAGGTCGTGCACCACGTGCACCCTGTCGCACATCGTGGCGTAGGCCGGTAGGTCACAGGCACCGAGTCCCCACGAGTAGGCGGGTTCGGGGGTGATCCAGATGGTCTCCCGCGCGCGCCGGGAGATCTCCTCGAAGGCCTCCAGGTTCGGGTCGCGGCCGTTGTTGCGGCCGTCGCCGAGCACGATCACCGTCGTGCGCCGGGTGATCGCGCCGCCGTACTCCTCGAGGAAGGTGTTCAGCGCCGACCCGTAGTCGGAGTCGGCGTCGGTGTCGAGGACGCCACCGGCGGGCAGCCCGGACACCACCAGCGACAACGCCTCCTCGGGAGGATGTTCGGCGAAGAGGTCGGTGATCTCGACCAGGTCGGAGACGAAGGCGAACGACCGCACGTGGGCCACCATGCTCTGCAGACCGTGCACCAACTGCAGGGTGAAGCGGGCTGCCGAACGCACCGACAGCGAGACGTCGGCCAGGATGAGCAGGCTGGGCCGGTCGGCCACCTTCGCAACCGTGATCGGCCGGAACGGGACCCCGTCGAAGCGCAGGTTGGCGCGCATCGTGCGGGCGGCGTCCACGGTGCCGCGCGCGGCGAGCTTGCGGCGGGCGCGCGGTGCGCCGTGCAGGCTGCGGATCAGCCGGCGGATCGATTCTTCGAGGCTGGCGCGTTCGTGCTCGTGGATCGCCTCGCGCACCGTCGCCTTGATCTCGCGTTCCTCGATCTCGTGGTCGGTGGCCATCAGCTGTTCGAGGTGGTCCCGCAGCTTTTCCGGCAGACCGTCGAGCAAGCCGGCCAGGGCGCTGCGCAGCGCCGCGAGTTCGGCCGAATCCGGTTGCGGCCCCGAGGGATCGGTGTCGTCGAGCCAGTCCATGAGGGCCATCTCCTGGGCCACCGACAGTTCCGCGTCGAGTTGCGGTGCGTTGCTGGTGACCAGTTCCCCCGGGCGGCCGGGGTTGTGCAGCCGCGACACCGTCAGCTGGACACGCGCCGCCGCCTCCGCGTTGGGTACCTCGTCGGCGGAGAGCACGATCTCGTCGGTGAGCGACGCCATGTCGAGCCGATTGGCCTCCTGGTGCAGGTTGTACTGCTCGGCGAGGTCCTCGGGGGCGAAGTACTGGCGGATGTTCGACGGCGGGCCGTGGCTGTGGCCTTGCTGCGGGGTATCGCTGACCTCGTCGGACAAGGTGTATTCCTGCAGCTCACCGGTGTCGGACAGGTCGTCGTGGGAATGCGAGTGACCGTGACCGTCGTCGGTGTCGAGGACCGGCCGCAGCGAGAAGAACCTGTCGAACACCTCGTGGAAGGTGTCCTCGTCGCGGCGGTCCTTGATCAGGCAGGCCTCCAGCGCCGAACGCAACAGCGCGCGGTCGGCGAGGATCTCGGCGGTGCCGACGGCCGCCATGGCGTCCATCGCCTCCGACACCCCGATCCGGACGCCGTGCAGGCGCAGCAGCCGGACGAACCGGTGGACGGCTCCCTCCATCGTCGCGCCCCGCCCTAGACCGGGCGCTTGCGCGCGTTGCCCGCGCGAAACGACCGGCTTCCCTGCCCCGCGCTGACCTTGTGGGTTCCGGCGTCGCTCTGGGCGCCCGGTGCGCCGTAATACTCCGTGCCGTGGCGGCCCGGTTCGTCCTTGGCCGCCCGAGCCGCCTTGCCCGAATGCTCCGGGTGTTGGCTGTGATCGTCCCGGTGGCCGTGATCGTCCCCGTGGGAGTGATCGTGCCCGTGGGAGTGCGTGTGCCCGTGGGAGTGATCGTGGCCGTGCAGGTGGGTGGGCACCTCGGCGTTGGGATCCACCAGCCGCGGTAGCGCGTCGAGCGCGCGGGTCAGGTCGCGGTCGTATTTGACCACCACGTTCGCGGTCTGCGACAACACGTCCGCGCTGAGCTCGTGGGCGCCGAGCACCGCGAGCGTGCGCGCCCAGTCGATGGCCTCGGAGATGCTCGGCGCCTTGCGCAGATCCAGATCCCGCAGTCCACGTACGATCTCGACGAGTTTGGTGGCCAACGTCTCCGACAACCCGGTGTTCTTGGACTTGATGATCTCGAGTTCGCGCGCGGCGTCGGGATAGTCGAGCGACAGATGCAGACAGCGCCGCTTCAGTGCCGCCGACAGATCGCGGGTGTTGTTGGAGGTCAACACGATCATCGGCTGATGGGTGGCGACGAAGGTGCCGATCTCGGGTACCGACACCTGGTATTCGGCGAGCAGTTCGAGCAGCACCGCTTCGAGTGCCTCGTCGGCGCGGTCGACCTCGTCGATCAGCAGTACCACGGGCCGCTCCGAGCGCACCGCCTCGAGCAGTGGTCGCGGCGCCAGGAAGCGTTCGGAGAAGAAGACGCTCTCCTCGGCACCGATGCGGTCGACCGCATCGGCGAGGGTGGTGGCGTCGGCCACCACCTGACTGATCTTCTCCCGCAGGACCTGCGTGTAGAGCAGTTGCTTGCCGTAGTCCCATTCGTAGAGCGCGGTGGTCTCGTCCTGACCCTCATAACACTGCAGCCGCAACAACTCTCGTCCGGTCACATCCGCGAGGGTCTTGGCGAGCTGGGTCTTGCCGACCCCGGCCGGCCCCTCGAGCAGGATGGGCTTGCCCAGGCGGCTCTGCAGGAACACCGTGGTGGCCAGCCGTTGGTCGGCGAGATATCCGGCGTCGGCGAACCGCTCGATCACGTCGTCGACATCGGCGAACTCCGTGTCCGTGGATTCCATGTCTGGGACGGAGGTACTACTCCCGGATGATGTGGCGTCGGCGGCGAACTGCACGGACATCGGCGTCTCCTGTGCTCGGGAATGTCGTGTGGGGGTGGTACCGGATGGCGGATTCCGTCTTGGGGCAACGGAATCCGCCATCCGGGGTCGTGACTGCTAGGGCAGCAGTTCGTCGAGGTCACCGTTCACGCAGTGCTCGACCACGGGTCGCACGGTCTCGAAGGTGCATTCCTTGGGGTTGCCCGGGGTGCAGGCATCACCGAGCACGTGGTTGGTGAGCGCGTCGATCGTCGCCGCGTCGGTGGTGATGTCCTTGCGCTCCTCGTAGAACTTGGTGGGGCCCTGGCCGAGCCGGTTCTTCGGGTAGCTGTCCTGCTTGACATCGGCGAAGCGCTCCACGATGCCCACGTCGCGCAGCAACCGGATCGCGGCCTCGAGCGCCGCGTCGGCGGCCTGCACCTTGGTCATCCCGTGGGTGTCGACGCCCATCGCCTCGGCCATGTCGGCGAAACGCTCGTACATCACGGGCATGTTGAAGGCCCACACGCGCGGCAAGGCGATCGCGTTGTTGAGTCCGTGGTGGGTGTCGAAGAACGCCGACACCGCGTGGCTGATCGAGTGGATGATGCCCAGGCCACCGGAGTTGAACGCCTGCGCCGCGATGTACTGGGCGTACATCATTCCCTCGCGGCCGGCGAGTTCGGTGGGGTTCCAGGTGGCCTCGCGCAGGTGGCGTGCGGTCATCCGCACCGCGTGCAGCGCATTGCCCATCGACGGCGGGAAGTTCAGTCGCGACACGTAGGGCTCGGAAGCGTGGGCGAGCACGTCGAAGCCGCATTGCGCGGTGTAGGCCACCGGGCAGTCGTAGTAGAGCACCGGGTCGTCGATGGCCAGCGTGGTGACCGCGGCGTCGTCGAAGGCGACGTACTTGTGCGGCTTGTCGGGGTCGGTGGTGGTGTCGGTGATCACGTAGGCCCACGACGTCTCCGAACCCGTTCCGGCAGTGGTGGACACGGCGATGTGCGGCGGGTTCTTGGGGTTCTCGCTCTTGTTGAAGCCCTCGAACTCGTTGACGCTGCGGCCGTCGTGCGCCACCGAGATGCGCGCACCCTTGCAGGCGTCGTGCGCGGAACCGCCGCCGATCGAGATGAACGAGTCGCACTGCTCGGAGTTGTACAGCGACACCGCGTCCATCACGTTGTAGTCCTTGGGGTTGGACTCCACCTGGTCGTAGAGCACCACCTCGAGGCCGTGGTACTTGCACGACTCGACGATCTTGTGGACGGTGTCGCTGCCCCGCAGACCGGTGGTCATGATGAGGGTCTTGGTGAACCCGAGTTTGAGCGCCTCGGGGCCGATCATCTCGTGCGCGCCCGGACCCATCATGGCGCGCGGGAACGGATGGAACTCCTTGATCGGAAACGGCTTGAGTAGTTCGTCTACCTGCATGTCTGTGACCTGACCTTCTTCTGCTGCCGACACACGCGTCGTCGGGAGTGGGTGAGCGAACGCGACGTTACGCGCGTCACATCGAAGTCCAGAAGTGTTGTGCGCCAGAACCGTCCGTAACTGTCCCGCGCACTGACGGAGAGGTGGGGTGGGCACCTGTCCGCTCGGGCAGGTGCGTTGCGACCGCCAGTCGGGGACGCCGTCAGTCGCGGACGCCGTCAGTCGGGGACACCGAGGACGCCCGGGTTCGTGGTGCGGGCACAGCGGGCGCGCCGCAGACCCTCGATGTCGAATCCCCAGGGCATCTCGAGCCGATGCCTGCTGAGCAACGTCGCATCGGCAAGGATCTCGTCGACGCCGGCGTCGGCGACCACCCGTCCGCCGTCCACGACCACCGCGCGATCACACAGTTGCGCTGCGTAGGGCAGGTCGTGGGTCACCACGAGCATCGTGGTGTCGAGTGCGAGCAGGGTGTCGGCGAGTTCGCGGCGGGCCACCGGGTCCAGATTCGCCGAGGGTTCGTCGAGCACCAGGACGTCGGGGCGGCAGGCCAGCACGGTGGCCAGTGCGCCACGGCGGCGCTGACCGCCGGAGAGGTGATGCGGGCTCCGATCGGCCTGATCGGTCATCGACACCACCGCGAGTGCCTCGTCGACCCGGCGGACGAGCTCGTCACCGGTGACGCCGAAATTGGCCGGCCCGAACGCCACGTCCTCGGCGAGTGTCGGCATGAAGAGCTGGTCGTCGGGGTCCTGGAAGACCAGCCCCACCTGGCGCCGAACCTGTTTGAGGGTTGCGCGCCCCACCTGCGAGCCGAGGATCGAGACCGACCCCGACGTGGGCAACAGCACGCCGTTGAGGTGCAGCATCAGCGTGGTCTTGCCCGCACCGTTGGGCCCGAGCAGCGCGACGCGTTCGCCCACCGCGATGCGCAGGTCGATGCCGTCGAGCGCGGTGTGACCGTCGGGATAGGCGAAGTGGAGATCGCGGATGTCCACCGCCGGCGCGTCGGTCACAGGGCTCCCCCGCTCATCATGCCCCCGTTCGGTACACGACCCACGCCGTCACGGCGACCACCGTGGCCGCGATCGCCGGGAGCATGACCGTCAGCCACTGGGAGGCGCCGGCGCGTGCCGATCCCGTGATCCCGGGCATCTCCGGAACGGTCCCCGAGAAGCCGCGCGAGGCCATCGCCAGGTGCACACGTTCACCGCGTTCGTAGGACCGCAGGAAGACCGCCCCCACCGACGTGGCGATGGCACCGGCCTGGTGCACCATCCGCGGCGAATCCCCGCGCGCGATGCGCGCCACCTGCATCCGGCGGACCTCGGCGGAGAGCAGGTCCAGGTAGCGCAGCATCATCACGATGATCGGCGTGATGGTCGACGGCACGCCGAGGCGACTCAGCGCGAGCGGCAGGTCCCGCGCCTGCGTGGTGGCCGCGAAGGTCAGCGACGCAGCAACGCCGAGAGTTCCCTTGATCACGATGCCCCACGCCGCGTAGAGCCCGGACACCGACAGCGACAGACCTGCCACCGGCACGCGATCGCCCCCTTCGGCGAAGGGCAGCAGCACGGCCAGCACCACGAACGGGGCCTCGATCAGCATCCGCGGCGCGATCCATCCGACCGGCACCGCCGCCAGGCGCCACACGGACAGCAGGATGATCGCGAAAACCAGGTAGGGCCAGAACATCTCGCGAGGGGTGGCCACCACCGCGAACACGAACACCACCAGGCAGACGAGTTTGACCTCGGTGGGTGCGCGGTGCACGCGCGAGCCACCCACGCGATAGAGGGGATGTGCGTGCCCTGCACCCATGAACTCAGTTGCCCTCGACGGTCGCCGACCCGCCGCCGGTGGTGCGGGTGCGTGCGATGAGCCAGAACGCGCCGCCGGCCACGGCCAGGGTGACCAGCACGCCGATGACACCGGCGATGCCGTTGGTGTGGGCGACACCCCTCACCGCATAGTCGGCGAGCGGCGACGATGCCATCGCGTGGTCGGTGGCCTGCTGCGCGATGCAGTCGCCGCGGAGGTGCTCGACACCGTCGACGGTGACCGTCTCGCATCCGCGCAGGGTGGCCGAGTCGAGGCCGTCGGGTGAGGAACTCGCGAAGTAGGAGACCAATCCCGCGATCAGCAGGGCTGCCGCCGCGAAGGCGATGAGGAAGGTGCGCCGGCGCACCCGGGTGCGGGCGGGCCCGGGGGCGGTGGCGTTCGTGCGGGCGTTCATGCGGAGGCTCCGATCGCGCTGGTGGAACGGACACGGCTGCGGCGGAGGAGGTAGACGAGGTCGGGCCGGGCTCGCGCGACGGCCACGACGGTCACCGCGGTGATCAGGCCCTCCCCGATACCGATGAGCAGGTGCGTTGCCCACATGTAGGTGGCCACCGTCCCGAGCGACGCCGTGGCGGCACCGCCGATCGCGTACTCGATGACGAATCCTGTTGCCGCACTCACTGTTCCGCACAGCGCGGCGAGGAAGGCAATCGCGCCGAGGCCGGCCGGGCGGTCGGTGCGCGTCCGGACGAGTCCGTACAGTCCCACCGCGACGCCGTACCCGACGAAGGTGGAGATCAGTGCCATGTTGGTGATGTTGGCGCCCAGCGCGGTCACACCGCCGTCGGCGAAGAGCAGGCTCTGCACCACCAGCACGATCGCGACGCAGAGTGCACCGGTGTACGGGCCCACCAGGATCGCGGCGAGCGCACCGCCGAGCAGGTGGCCGCTGACGCCGGGCAGGATCGGGAAGTTGATCATCTGCACCGCGAAGATGAATGCCGCGACCAGTCCGGCCATCGGCACCGTCTTCTCGTCGAGGTCGGCGCGGGCGCGCCAGGCACAGAAGGCCAGGGCAGCCACGGCGATGACACCGAACAGCGCGGACGTCTGCGCGTTGATGATGCCGTCGCTCATATGCATGGCGGTGACGGTGGTGGACGTGGTGGACATGAGCAGTGCCCCTTCGAGTCGCCGAGCGCCGCGCCTGCCGACAACGGCGCGCGATAGGGCAACGGTAGGACCGGCCACGACATCTGTCCACATATTCAGATGTTGTGATCGTCAGACTATCCGTTGGGTCAGGTGTGAACCGACGATCCGGTCAGGACGGCGGATTGTGTGCCGCCCCGATCCAGTGCAGCAACTGATGCACCGTCTCGTCCTCGAGCCGGTAACTCACCGAACGCCCCACCCGGGTCGAGGACACCCACCCCTGATGCCGCAGGACACGCAACGCCTGCGAGACGGCCGTTTCGGTGCGGCCCACCGCGATCGCGATGTCGCCCACGAAGATTCCCGGATCGCGGTGCAGCACGAGCAGGATCTCCAGGCGGTGCGGGTCGGAGAGCAGGTCGAAACGCGACGACCACTCCGCGATGTCGACACCGGACCGCTCGTGGTCGGCCGGGTGTGTGTGCGGGTGGGTGCGGTCGACGTCGCCCATGGCTATCCCGTCACTCTGTCGATCGCGCCGCCCAGGCTGCGCAGATTCTCCACGAAGTGCGGGTAGCCACGGTCGATGTGTTCGACGTCGTGTACCTCGGTGGTGCCGTCGGCCACCAGTCCGGCGAGCACGAGTCCGGCGCCGGCGCGGATGTCCGAACACCACACCGGCGCACTCGAGAGCTGTTCGATGCCGCGGATCACCGCGTGGTGGCCGTCGGTGCGGGCGTCGGCGCCCAGGCGCACCATCTCCTCGACGAAACGGAACCGTGCTTCGAAGACGTTCTCGGTGATCACCGACATGCCATCGGCGATCGCGGCCAGTCCGATGGCCATCGGCTGCAGATCGGTCGGGAAACCGGGGTACGGGAGGGTGGACACATTGACCGCCGTCGGCCGGTGGTCGTGGCGGACCCGGAATCCCAGCGGCATGGTCTCCACCATCGCGCCGGTGTCGACGAGTTTGTTGAGCACCACCTGCAGGTGTTTCGGGTCGGCGCCGCGCACGGTGACATCACCGCGGGTCATCGCCGCGGCGATACCCCAGGTGGCTGCGACGATGCGGTCACCCACCACGCGGTGGGTGGCCGGATGCAGCCGATCGACTCCCACCACCGTGAGCGTGGACGTGCCGGCGCCGTCGATACGCGCGCCCATCTGTTGCAGCATGACGCACAGATCGACGATCTCCGGCTCACGTGCGGCGTTGTCGATGATCGTCTGACCCTCGGCGAGCACCGCGGCCATCAGGATGTTCTCGGTGGCGCCTACCGAGGGGAACTCCAGCGCCACCGGAGCGCCGACGAGCGCATCGGCCTCGGCCACCACGCAGCCGTGCTCGATCGAACTGTGTGCGCCCAGCGCACGCAATCCGGCCTGATGCATGTCGAGGGGCCGGGAACCGATGGCGTCGCCGCCCGGTAGCGCCACCACGGCGCGCCGACATCGGGCCATCAGGGGTCCGAGCACGCAGACCGACGCACGGAATTGCTTCACCGCGTCGAAGTCGGCGTGATACTTCGGTTCGGCGGGCGCCTCGATCGTCACGGTGTCCCCGTCGATGGTGACCACGGCCCCCAGACCGCGGAGCACGTCGGCCATCAACGGGACGTCGGCGATCTCCGGGCTGTTGGTGAGAGTGGTGGTGCCCTCGGCCAGCAGCGCCGCAGCCATCAGCTTCAGCACGCTGTTCTTCGCCCCACCGACCGACACCTCACCCGACAGGCGCGCTCCCCCGCTCACCAGAAACCGATCGCTCACGCCCGTCAGCTTATCCGCGACCCAGCCCTGCCAGAGTGCGGTGGGTGGCCGATGAACCGATTACCTCGCTGAGAGAGGGACCTGCCGGCACGCCCGGAAACGTCGACGCCCTACTGATGGTGCTGCTCAGGGCTTCTTGGTGGTCTTGCCGTCGCCCAGCGAAACCGCCGTGTTGCCGTTCGCCGGCGCGTGATTTCCCGATACCGGCCCCGCGGCCGTGAGACTCCTGTTCCCGACAGTCACCGCCGTATTGGAATTGCCCTGAGTCCCCGTCGAAGAATCACCACCGGCCAAGGAGGCGCTGTTGGCACCTGTTCCGAGGTTGATCGCGGTGTTCGAGTTGCCATATCCGGCAACGGCCTCGGACCCGGTCGGAACGTCGGGGGCTGCACCCACCGCCAGTGCGGTATTCGAGTTGCCCGCGACCGCCAGGCTATAGGCGTATGACCCCATCCCAGTCGCGATATTTCGATTGCCTCCGCCCGCCTGGACTATGGCCGACGTACCCAGGGCAGTCGCGGTGTTGCCTCTGCCGTCCTCGGCCAATGCCGTAGATGACGACCCTGCCGCCACCGCGTGGTTGTCCGAGTTCGGATAGAGCGCCAACCCGGGTTCGGAGTCCGCAAACGCCTTGGACCCCAGCGCAACCGCGGTGCTGCGCGGCGAACCGTCAACCTTGGCATGCGATACATCGAACCCGGCGAACGCGACACTGAACGGCGAATTGGTCACAGTCGCCAGCGCCCGCGCACCGAGGGCCACAGAGGAACTGAGTGTCAGCGACGACGTCGACGCAGTCTCGACCGAGGTAGCGCCTGGGCCCCACGCCTGAGAACTGGCGAATATACCGCTCGTCGACGCGGAACTGCCATTACCCACGGCGATTGCTCGGGTGGCGAATCCGGTTGACGCCGCAGTCGCGCCGTCACCGTAAGCAAACGCGAAGGCACCGATACCGGTCGACGTGCACACCGCGGAGCCGACATGCCAGTCGCCCAACGCCGATGACATACACACGCCCACCGCGTTGGCAGGGGTGGCGGGCACCGTGGACACCGCCCAAATGCCGGCGGCCAGCGTGGAGGCGGCCACCACCTGACGAGCGCGACGACGACGTTCTCTGCGATTGCTTGGCGCCTGGATGGATAGACGAGCGTCCAAAACTTGTTGGGCCATGACGACTCCTAAGAGCGTGGAAGACTTGGGTACTGCTGCAGGATCCAGTGTCGGGTGGCATTCAACAGACGCATCGAGTAGTCGATTACGCCAATTCTCGATAGCGGCTACCGTCAGAGAATGGCAGTGCATCTGACGCGCATCTACACCCGCACCGGTGACGACGGGACCACCGGCCTGAGTGATTTCTCGCGGGTGCCCAAGACCGATGCCCGGGTGATCGCCTACGCCGACTGCGACGAGGCGAACGCCGCGATCGGTGTGGCGCTGGTGCTCGGCGGTGACGTGCCGACCGAGATCGTCGACGTCCTCACCACCGTGCAGAACGACCTGTTCGACGCCGGGGCCGATCTCTCCACCCCGGTGGTGGCCGATCCGAAGTACCCGCCGCTGCGGATCACGCAGGACTACATCGACGCGCTGGAGGCATGGTGCGACGCGTTCGGCGCGGACCTTCCCTCGCTGACCTCGTTCGTGCTGCCCGGTGGCACGCCCCTGGCCGCACTGCTGCATCAGGCCCGCACCGTGACCCGACGGGCCGAACGGTCGGCGTGGGCCGCCATCGACGCCGACCCTGACACGACGTCGGTGCTTCCCGCGCGCTACCTCAACCGGCTCTCGGATCTGTTGTTCATCCTGTCGCGGGTGGCCAACCGGCCACCGTACGGGGACGGTGATAGGACCTGGGTGCCCGGTGGGCAACGTTCCCGGCCGGGAGGCGATACCGCGCCGGGCGGCGACTGACTCAGCCCCGGCGACGCTGCGCGCGGGTCGGCGCCCCGGCCTCGAGCCACGCCTGGAACGCGGTCACGCCGTCGCGGCTCATGGCCAGCTCCAGGTCGGTGGTGGCGCCCGGTCCTCCGCGTGCTCCGTCCTGCCGCGTTTCGCGCAGGTGCAGGATCGTCATGCCCGACAGGATCTCGGTCTCGCTGCCGGCGGGTTCGCGGCGTCCCACGATGTCGATCGATCCGCGGCACAGGGTGCGTGAGGGTCCCGGCCGCAACGACGTGAGCCGGAAGTAGCGCAGCGACTCGTCGGTGTAGTGCACCGTGCCGTGCCGCCATCCCTCGTCCACGGCTGCCGGCAACGTGCGCAGCAGCGCGGCGCTGCCGGCGCTACGGAGCTGCTGCAGCCGATAGGCCAGCAGGCCGCACAGCACAACGGTCACCACCAGGAGCACGCCCAGCAGCACGATCACCACCGACACCCGGGCCGCACCTCCTCACACTCGTGCGGATAGACATCGCCGGCCGTCGGACGGGCTGTCGACAGGCTGTGGCCGTGCGATGTGACTGCCTCCAGCATGCCACCCCGCGATGAGACACGGCCAGCCACCCGAGGTTCGGGTGGCCGGCCGTGTGATCGTGTTCAGTTGTGCCGAGTTGCGCGGCCGCGGGCGTGCGCGCCGGGAATCACTTGACGAGCTGCTCCGCGGCCCGCAGGCGTGCGTGTGCGTGGTCGTACTCGGGGGTGCCCGGTTCGCATGCCTCGAGCGCGGCACGCTCGGCGGCGATGTCGATCCCGTCGGCCCACTCCGCCGCCTCTGCGAGGATCGTCACCGACTCACCGGTCACCGACAGGAAACCGCCCTCGATGGCGGCCGCCTTTCGCGTCCCGCTCTCCTCGACGATCACCACGAAACCACCCGGCACGAGCTGGCCGAGCAACGGTTCGTGATTGGCCAGCACGCCCAGCTCGCCGACCGTGGTCTGGGCGATCACGAACGTCGCCTCGCCGTCGTAGAGCTCGGCGTCGGTGGAGACCACCTCGACGTGGAAGGTTTTGTCAGCCATGGTGTGTCGCTACTTTCCGGCGATCTTGGCCGCAGCGGCCTCCACGTCGTCGAGTCCACCGCAGCTGTTGAACGCCTGCTCGGGCAGGTGATCGAATTCGCCCTTGCACACGCGGTCGAAGGCCTCGACGGTCTCGGTCAGGGGCACCACCGA
This sequence comes from Gordonia sp. NPDC003425, assembly GCF_053588635.1. Lineage (NCBI taxonomy): Bacteria > Bacillati > Actinomycetota > Actinomycetes > Mycobacteriales > Gordoniaceae > Gordonia > Gordonia sp. NPDC003425. The sequence continues at coordinate 17,151 of NZ_JBSFQI010000003.1, forward strand.
ACCCTTTTCACCGGTGAACTTCTCGGCGACGAGGAAGTTCTGTCCGAGGAACTTCTGGATGCGGCGGGCCCGCTGCACGGTCACCTTGTCCTCTTCGGAGAGCTCGTCCATACCGAGGATGGCGATGATGTCCTGCAACTCCTTGTACTTCTGCAGGATGCGCTTGACCTCGTTGGCCACACGGAAGTGCTCGTCACCGACGATCGAGGCCTCCAGGATGCGCGAGGTCGACGTCAGCGGGTCCACGGCCGGGTAGATACCCAGCTGGGAGATCGGACGGGAGAGCTCGGTGGTCGCGTCGAGGTGGGCGAAGGTGGTCGCCGGGGCCGGGTCGGTGTAGTCGTCGGCGGGCACGTAGATGGCCTGCAGCGAGGTGATCGAACGGCCCTTGGTGGAGGTGATCCGCTCCTGCAGTTCGCCCATCTCATCGGCCAGGGTGGGCTGGTAGCCCACGGCCGACGGCATACGACCGAGCAGGGTGGAGACCTCCGAACCCGCCTGGGTGAACCGGAAGATGTTGTCGATGAACAGCAGCACGTCCTGGTGCTTGACGTCGCGGAAGTACTCCGCCATCGTCAGCGCCGACAGGGCCACGCGCATACGCGTGCCCGGCGGCTCGTCCATCTGGCCGAACACCAGGGCGGTGTCCTGCAGCACGCCCATCTCTTCCATTTCCAGGATCAGGTCGGTGCCCTCACGGGTGCGCTCGCCGACACCGGCGAACACCGACGTGCCGGAGAACTCGCGCGCGATACGGGTGATCATCTCCTGGATGAGCACGGTCTTGCCCACGCCGGCACCGCCGAACAGGCCGATCTTGCCGCCCTTGACGTACGGGGTGAGCAGGTCGATGACCTTGATGCCGGTCTCGAGGATCTCGGTCTTGCCCTCGAGCTCGTCGAAGGCCGGGGGCTTGCGGTGGATACCCCACAGTTCGCCGTCGCGACCCAGGCCGGGGCTGTCGAGGCAGTCACCGAGGGCGTTGAAGACGTGCCCCTTGACCTGGTCGCCCACGGGCACCCGGATCGGATAGCCGGTGTCGGAGACCGGCGCGCCGCGCACGAGGCCGTCGGTGGGCTGCATCGAGATGGCGCGCACCAGGTTGTCACCGAGGTGCTGGGCGACCTCGAGGGTCAGGGTCTTGGCCACCGACGAGAGGGTGACCTCTGCGTGCAGGGCGTTGAACAGGTCTGGGATCGAGCCCCGCGGGAACTCGATGTCGACGACGGGGCCGATGATGCGGACGACACGGCCGTCGGAGGATCCCGTCGACTCCGTGCTGGGGGATTCTGCTACTGCGGTCATGATGCTTGGGTCACTTCCTGTTGATCGAAGTTTGTTCCGGTGCGGATGTCGGCTGTCGTCACGTGGCCAGCGCGCTCGAGCCGCCGACGATCTCGCTGATCTCCTGGGTGATCTGCGCCTGGCGGAGCTGGTTGGCCTCGCGCGAGAGCGACTTCGAGAGCTCCTCGGCGTTGTCGGTGGCCGCCTTCATCGCGGTACGACGCGCCGCCGACTCCGAGGCGGCCGAATCCAGCAGAGCGGCGTACACACGCGTTGCCACGTACCGCGGCAACAGAGCCTCCAGCAGCGACTCGGCGCCGGGTTCGAAGGTGTAGTTGCGCGACTCCTCGGAGACCTCGGGGCTACCCTCCTCGTGCGCGGTCACCACCAACGGCGCCACCCGGCGAACCTCGGGGGTCTGCGTCAGCATCGACACGAACCGGGTGTACACGAGATGGATCTCGTCGACCCCTTCGAGCGAACCCTCACCGTCGGGCCGATCCACCTGCTCGCCCGAACCGGCGAGGAACAGCTGCACCAGGAAATCGGTGGCCGTCGACGCGTCGGAATACTCGGGTGCCTGCGAGAAGCCGGTCCACGAATCGTCGAGCTGGGTACCGCGGAAGCTGAAGAATCCCACGCCCTTCTGCCCCATCACGAACAGCACCGGGTCCTTGCCCTCGGAGCGGATCAGCGCGATCAACTCACGGGCCGAGCGGAGAACATTGGCGTTGTAGCCGCCGCACATACCGCGGTCGCTGGTGATGATGAGGATCGCCGCACGCTTGGGCTCGTCGCGTTCCTTGAGCAGCGGGTGATCCAGCGATCCCGCGGCGCTCGCCAGCTCGGAGAGCACCTTGGTCATCTCCTGCGAGTACGGCTTGGCGGCCGCCACCCGTGCCTGCGCGCGGGTGATGCGCGACGTCGCGATCAGCTCCTGCGCCTTGGTGATCTTCTTGGTCGACTGAACCGACCGGATGCGTGAGCGCAGCTCACGAATGCTGGCCATGAGCCCTCACCCCTTCCTCGACGGTGTCGGTTTCGCTGTCACTTCCGGATCTTGATCTCTTCTTGCTCGACCTCGTCGGCGTCCATGGCGTTGGCCTCGGCCTCGTTGACCACGCGCTGCCCGTCATGGGTCAGGTAGCTGTTCTTGAACTTGTTGGTCTCGTCGACGAGGGCCTCGGCCTGATCGTCGGTGAGCACCTGTCCGCCGGCGATCGAGTCGTAGACACCGGTCGCGTTGTGGTGCAGGTGGCTGAGCAGCTGCGTCTCGAAGTTGCGGATGTCGTCGACCGGCACCGAGTCGTAGTGCCCCTGTCCGCACAGGTAGATCGACACGATCTCGTCTTCCACCGAGTACGGGCTGAACTGGTTCTGCTTGAGCATCTCCACCCAGCGGGCGCCACGCTCGAGCTGCGCCTTCGACGCGTCGTCGAGGTCGGAGGCGAATGCCGCGAATGCCTCGAGCTCACGGAACTGGGCGAGCTCCAGACGCAGCGAACCCGACACCTTCTTGAGGCCCTTGGTCTGCGCGGCACCACCCACGCGCGACACCGAGGTACCGACGTTGATGGCCGGGCGCACACCCTTGTTGAACAGGTCGGACTCCAGGAAGACCTGTCCGTCGGTGATCGAGATGACGTTGGTGGGGATGAACGCCGAGACGTCGTTGGCCTTGGTCTCGATGATCGGCAGTCCGGTCATCGACCCGCCGCCCATGTCGTCGGAGAGCTTGGCGCAACGCTCCAGCAGACGCGAGTGCAGGTAGAACACGTCTCCGGGGTAGGCCTCGCGACCCGGCGGGCGACGCAGCAGCAGCGAGATCGCGCGATACGCCTCGGCCTGTTTGGTCAGGTCGTCGAACACGATCAGGACGTGCTTGCCCTCGTACATCCAGTGCTGCCCGATGGCCGAACCGGTGTAGGGGGCCAGCCACTTGAAGCCGGCGGAGTCGGACGCGGGGGCCGCGACGATGGTGGTGTACTCCATCGCGCCGGCCTCTTCGAGCGCCGTCTTGACCCCGGCGATGGTTGAGCCCTTCTGGCCGATCGCGACGTAGATGCAGCGAACCTGCTTGCTCTCGTCGCCCGATTCCCAGTTGGCCTTCTGGTTGAGGATGGCGTCGACGCAGACCGCGGTCTTGCCGGTCTTGCGGTCACCGATCACCAGCTGACGCTGTCCGCGACCGATGGCGGTCATCGCGTCGATGGCCTTGATGCCGGTGGCCAGTGATTCCTCGACCGGCTGGCGCTCGAGCACGGTCGCGGCCTGCAGCTCGAGCACACGCTGACCTTCGGCCTCGATGTCGCCGAGGCCGTCGATGGGCGCGCCGAGCGGGTCGACCACACGGCCGAGGAACTTGTCGCCCACGGGCACCGACAGCACGTCGCCGGTACGGCTGACCGGCTGGCCCTCTTCCAGCGACTCGTAGTCACCGAGGATGACCGCGCCGATCTCGTCCTCGTCGAGGTTGAGTGCCACGCCGAGCACACCGTCGGGGAACTGCAGCAGCTCATTGGCCATCGCGCCGGGCAGCCCGCTGACGTGGGCGATGCCGTCGGCCGTGTCGGTGATGATGCCCACCTCGTCGCGGGTGGCCTCGGCTTCGAACGACGAGACGTACTGCTCGATCGCTCCCTTAATCTCGTCCGCTGAGATCGTCAACTCCGCCATGGGTTCTCGTCTTTCCTGGTTCTGATCCGGTTGGGTAAGTCGTATCGGTGGGTGATCCGGCAGGCCGTCGAGGTGTGGGCGACGGCCGCGCGGGGGGTCAGTTCGGTAGTGACTGCGCCGCCTTGGCCAGTCGCGTCGCAACGTCGGCCTCGATGACCTCGTCGCCGACGCCGATCCGCAGGCCGCCGAGGATCGAGGGGTCGACCTCGGTCTGCACCGAGATGGCATGGTGATAGATCCCGCCGAGCACGGTGGCCAGTCGCTCCTTTTGAGCATCGCTCAGTTCGGCCGCCGACACCACATGGGCCACTGTTTCGCCGCGGCGTGCCGCGGCCAGCTGCGCGAGCAGGTCGGCCATCACCTCCACCGGCTGTCCGTGCAGCAGCTCGATCGCGTGGGAGATCAGATACCAGGTGTGCCCTCCCACCTGGTCGCCGATCAGGCCCTTGAGCAGTTCGTTGCGGTCGTCGGCGGACCGGGTGAAGTCCGACAGCAACGACGCGAGCTGCGGATTGGAGTCCAGCAGTCGACTCACCCGGAACAGTTCGTCCTCGGTCTGTTCGATGGTGCCGTCACGCTCGGCGGCGGTCAGCACGATCAGGGCATTCTGCCTGCGCAGCGCGACGATCAGGTCGGTGGACTGCGACCAGCGCTGGCTGACCGCCGATGCCACCACGTCGACGACGATCGGCGACACCTTGCCGTCGAAGAGCGTGTGCACGAGCTGCCGCTTGCCCTCGGCGTTCTCCTCGTCCTCGGTGAGCTTCTTGCGGAGAAGATGCTGACCGTTGAGGAACGCGATGACCTTGGTCATCTCGTGGCTCGCGGTGACCAGCGACTCGCTGTCGAGCGACTCGGCGGCCGAGTCGAACTCGGTGGCCACCGCCCGTGCCGCCTCGCGGCTGGCGGCGTGCAGCGAGCGCAGGCCGATCAGCGCACTGGAGTGCGGCACCCCGGTGGACGGCTGCGAGCCGGTGGACATGGCCTCGAGTTCGTCGATGACGCGATCGATGGTGTCGGACTGGTTGCCCGGCTTGGACAGGTGATCGCGGACCACCTTGCCTGCGCCGTCGACGGCGTTGAGTCCCAGTTCGGAGCGCAACTGGCGCACCATGCTGGTGCGCAGCAGCTCACTCTGCGCGGTGCCGTGCTCGCTGATGCGTTTGACCTCGGCGTCGGCCTGCTTCTTGAGGTCCTCGGAAATGCCCTTGGCGTCGTCGAGGGCCCCGTTGTGCAGTTCCTCGGCCTCCGTCTTGGCCTGCTGGATCGACCGATCGTGTGCCGCCTGGGCATCGATCACCCGGTTCTTCGCCGCGTCGCTGTCGACCATCTGCTGGCCGATCTGATCCTGCTGATTCTTGACCGCCCTGCGCAGCGGCGGGAGTACGTACCGCCAGAACAAGGCCACGATGACCAGGAAGCCGATCAGCTGCCCGATGAATATGTCCACTGCTACTTCACCGTCTCAGTCTGCTTCGCCGCGGCGGCATCCGCCTTGGCACCGTCGATGCCGAGGACTCGGCCGGCCAGCGTGGTCGACAACCTGTCCACATCCCGTTTGGCCTCGGTGACGGCGTTGTCGGCCTCCACCTTCAGCTCCGACGAGATCTTTGCGAGAGCGGCGTCGGCCTCGTCGGTCGCGCGCCGCTTCGCATCGGACAGCTCCTCGTTCCCCTTCGCACGCGCGTCGTCCCGGATTCCCGTCGCGTCGGCGCGGGCGTCTTTCATCCGGGCCCGATATTCCTTGTCGGCGTCTTCGTAACTCGCCGCAGCAGCGTTGTTGTCTTCCGCCGTCTTCACGACGCGTGCGTCACGCTCGTCGAGCACCTTGAGGATCGGCGGCACGACGATCGTACGGATCACGATCAGCACGATCACGAAGATCAGCAGACACGCGATCAGCGTGCCGTTCGGAATCAGAAAGTTCTCTGCAGCGAGATTCATTGTTGCGCTTCCCTTGTGGAGATATCAGGGCCCGTCGATACCGCCCCGGTCAGGAAACGGCGCTGATCGGGGTCGCGAACACGAAGAGCGCCATGAACGCGAGGTTGATGAAGTACGCGGCCTCGACCAGACCGACGGTGATGAAGAACGGCGTGAACAGACGGCCCTGGGCTTCCGGCTGCCGGGCGATGCCGGCGATCAGTGCGTTACCGGCGATACCGTCACCGATGCCGGCGCCGATGGCACCGCCACCCATGATGATGCCGCCGCCGATCAGCGCGCCCAGACCAATCAGATTCGGATCTGCCATTGGAGTGATTTCCTTTCGGGTGATACTGGCAATCGGATTGCCAGGTCTGTGGTCCGACCGACGGTTCGGCCGGACATCGGATCAGTGGTCGTCGAGTTCCATGCTCTGACTGAAGTAGAGGATGGTCAGCAGGGCGAAGATGAACGCCTGGATCAGACCGACGAACAGGTCGAAGGACTTCCAGATGGCGTTGGGTGCCCACATGATGTACGCCGGGAACAGCGCGATCAGGGCCACCATGATGCCGCCGGCGAACATGTTGCCGAAAAGACGGAGGGAGAGCGAAACCGGCTTGGCGATCTCCTCGATGATGTTGATCGGCGCGAGTGCCACCACGTGACCCTTGACCAGCTTCTTGAAGTGACCGAAGAAGCCACGCCGACGGATACCGGCCGCCATGTACCAGCAGAACACGAAGATCGCGAGCGCGTAGCAGAAGTTCACGTCGCTGGCCGCGGGCTTCACCACTTCGTGCGTGCTGCCCTCCGCGGTGCCGTACTGAACCGGCAGCACCGAGAACCAGTTCGCGATCAGGATGTAGGTGAAGAGCGTAACCGCCAGCGGCAGAACGAATCCCGCGACCTTCATGCCGATCGCGTTCTCGATCTGGCTGCGCATCTGGACGGTGATGACCTCGAAGTACAACTGGACCGCGTTGGGCTTTCCGGAGGTGATCCTGGACCGGACGAAGAACGCCAGCAGGATCACGATGAGGCCGGCTGCCGCCGCGGCGATGATCGTGTCGATGTTCCACGTCATGCCCAGCCACTGCACCTCTTGGTGGTGGCCGACCTCGATCTTCGCTTCGGCCAGATAGAGCGCGTCGCCGTATGTCGATCCGGTCATAGCTGCTTCCGAAGTCCTTTCATCACCGGAATCACCGCGTTGAGGACCAGGACCACCTGGCCGAGGGCGAGTCCGAACATCACGCCCAGCCCGTCGGGCCGGACGAGGTAGGCACATGCCAGGGCGAGCACGGTGATCACACCCAGTCGCGCGGCAGAGTTGGTGGCCAACGATTTCTTACGTGGGTTCTCCGCGTTGGCGACGCGATCGACCGTGAACATGACCATTTTCGCGTTCACGAAGATGGCCACCACCCCGATCACGAAGAAGAGCGCGAAAAGCCAGTGTCCGAGATACACCGCGACGGCACCGATGATCACGCTGAGCACAGCCGCGATGATTCCGGGGCGCACCAGACTGGTCGGCGCGGGCGGGTAATACACGGAGGCCGAGTCGGGGGCGGACGTCGCCATTGGTCTCCTCACATCAGGCACCTCGATGCGCCAGGCATCAGGCAGCGAACGTGCGATCTGCGGCGGGGCCGCCGGGCGTACGCTCTGCGTTTGCAGTGACCTTATCAACACCGTCTCAGGTATCCATCAGGGGGTCCGGCGGTGATCAGGTCGGTCACGGGCGAAATCGCCGACGGATCGTGACGATCCTGCGGGTGATCTGAGCCACGCGACTACTACACGGGATAGTACACCACTTTACCGTTGGGTTACCTAACCGACCGCCAGGTTACCGGGGGCGCCCCCGTCCCCGGCACACGGGACATCGGCCGTGTCCGATCAGCGCAGTGCGCGTTCGGTGCGGACCTGGGCGACTCGTCGTTGCACCCGCGGCGCGATGGTCACCAGCATCGCCAGCACCAGACCGGCGGCGAATGCCGGGAGCACCACCGACATCGGGAACAGCGTGCTCGCCGCCACCGAGAACGCCAACACCCCCACCCACAGGTAGATGATCAGGGCGACACGTCGTTGCGAATGTCCCAGTTCGAGCAGTCGGTGATGCAGGTGCATCTTGTCCGGGGTGTAGAAGCCGACGCCCGCACGGGTGCGGCGGATCACCGCCATGAGCATGTCGAGCATGGGCACGAACACCACCGCCGCCACCAGGATCAGCGGCGAGAGCAGGGTGAACACGTCGGCCGGCCCGTAGGCGTTGATGGCGATACGTCCGGACGCACTGGTCGAGGCGGCGGCGAGCATGAGACCGATGAGCATGGCACCGGAGTCGCCCATGAAGATCCGTGCGGGCGAGAAGTTGTGTGGCAGGAAGCCCAGGCAGGCCCCGGCGAGAGCCACCGAGATCAGTGCGGGCGGGTAATAGCTGACGTCGCCGCCCTGGTCGCGGAGCAGACCGAGCGAGAACATGCAGATCGCCGATGCCGCGATGAGTCCCAGTCCGGCCGCCAGACCGTCGAGTCCGTCGATGAAGTTGACCGCGTTGATGGTGGCCACCGTGATCATCACGGTCAGTAACCCGGACTGAAACGGATCGAGCACCACCGTGCCGATGTTGCCGAACGGAACGGGCACCTGCAGCCAGCTGACACCCATCACCACCATCACCCCGGCCGCGGTGAGCTGTCCGACGAATTTGGTGAGGGCGTCGAGGCCCCACCGGTCGTCGATGGCTCCCACGATCACGATGATCGCTCCCGCGGTCACCACCGCCGTCATGTCGTTGGTGTAGGCGAACCCGCGGTTGAGTGCGGGCAGGTTGGCGGCGAGCGCGATCGCGGCCACCACACCGGCGAACATGCCGATCCCACCGAGCCGCGGGGTGGGGATGGTGTGCACGTCGCGCACTCGCGGCACCGCCACCGCTCCGGTTCGGATCGCGCTCACCCGCACGATCGAGGTGAGCAGATAGGTCATGGCCGCGGCGGTGAGTCCCACCAGCAGCAATTCGCGCAGCGGGACACCGGCGCCACCGGTTCCCGACGCCGCCCACAGCAGCGCCGCGCCGTGGTCCGGGATCGAGACGGGGTCGGGGATCGAGACGGGGCCGGACATCGCGCCCAAGGCTACCCGCCGAGCAGGGCGGCGACCTCGCCGCGGATTCGGGCGTGTGCACCGGCGCCGTCGCCGGAGACCGGCACGCGCAGCGCGTCATGGATCCAGTCGGCGATCACCGCCATGTCCTTCTCCCGCGCACCGGCCAGCGTCACGATCGGTGTGCCGATCCGGACGGCGGAACCGACGGCGGGTGGCTGGTTGTCGAACGGCAGCACCGCCTTGTCGACGACGATGCCGGCCGCGCCCAGCCGGCGCTGCGCCTCGATGCCGGTGAGACCGAACGCGGAGACGTCGATGACGGCCAGGTGCGTGTCGGTGCCACCGGACACGCTGCGCAGCCCCCGCCGGTCAAGCTGTTGCGACAGCTCTCGCGCATTGGCCACGACCGCCGCCACATGGGCGCTGAATCCGGGCGTCGCCGACTCGGCGAAGGTCACCGCCTTGGCGGCGATCACGTTGAGTGCCGGACCGCCCTGAAGGAACGGGAACACCGCCTTCTGCAGCGCGTTCGCGTGCCGGGCCACCGCAAGGATGATGCCGCCGCGTGGCCCGCGCAGCACCTTGTGTGTGGTCAGGGTGATGACGTCGGCGTACCCGACCGGCGACGGGGCCGCCCCCGCGGCCATCAGGCCACCCAGATGCGCCGCATCCACCCAGAGCACACAATCGGCCTCGTCGGCGATCTCGCGCAGGACCGCGTAGTCGACGAGCCGGGAGTAGGTGGCCGAGCCCGCGATCAGCAGGCGCGGACGATGCAGCAGCGCCATGTCGCGAACCTGGTCGTAGTCGATGAGCTCATCGGACTCACGGACTCCGTAGTGCAGCGAACCGAACCAGCGTCCGGAGAAGTTGGCGCGCGATCCGTGCGTCTGGTGGCCGCCGTGACCGAGCTTCAGGGCCAGCACCGGGTCGCCGGGCTGGGCGAAGGCGGCGTAGACGGCCTGATTGGCGGAACTGCCCGAGTGCGGGGCCACATTGGCGTACTCGGCGCCGAACAGTGTGGTGGCCCGGGCGATCGCGAGTTGCTCGATCTCGTCGACCACCTCGCAGCCGCCGTGGAAGCGCGCCCCCGGATATCCCTCGGCGTAGGCGTCGCCGAGCACCGACGACAACGCGACACGAACGGCGTCGGACGCCACGGTCTCCCCTGCGACCAGCTGCAGCGTCGACGTTCGGCGCACGGCCTCCCGCGCGATCAGCTCGGCGATCTCGGGGTCGGCGCCCGACAGGGCCGTGGGTCCGCCGGTTTCCACGCCGTCGACGATCATGTCGGCACCAGCGTCGCCGGGTCGACGTCGAGAACCTCGGCCACCGCGTCCACGCTCACCGCACCGACCCGCAGCACCCGGGGCTCGGCCCCGGTGAGATCGACGATGGTCGAGGCCTCCGCCTTGGGGGCCGGCCCGCCGTCGAGGTACACCGCCACCGAGTCGCCGAGTTGCTCGCGGGCCTCGGCACACGTGGTGGCGGGTGGCCGGCCGGACACGTTGGCGCTCGAGACGGCCATCGGCCCCACCGCGCGCAACACCTCGATCGCCACCGGATGCAGCGGCATGCGCAGCATCACGGTGCCGTCGGTGTCGCCGAGATCCCAGGCCAGCGACGGCGCCTGCTCCACCACGATGCTCAGTCCCCCGGGCCAGAACGCCTCCACCAGGTCGCGGGCGGCCTGCGACACCGACAGGACCAGCCCGTCGACGGTGTGCCACGAGCCCACCAGGACCGGCACGGGCATGTCCCGTCCGCGGTGCTTGGCGGCCAGCAACGCCGACACCGCCTCGGAATCGAAGGCGTTGGCGCCGATGCCGTAGAGCGTGTCGGTCGGCATCACCACGAGACTGCCGCCCTTGGCCGCGCCGATCGCCGCACGAAGTCCCGCGGGGCGCGTCTGCGGATCGTTGCAGTCGTAGACGATGCTCACCCGATCATCCTGTCACGCCCGCGTCGGCGGCCGGTCCGGCCCGTCGGTTCGGCGACGTCGCGCGGTCACGAACCGCGGCCGGTCGGCGAGGTCGCGGTGCGCGATGATTTCGTCGTAGGCACCGGTCGCGTCGAGAACCTCGACCACCTGCCGCGATGTCGACTCGTCGTGTTCGATGCCCACCCGACCGCCGGGGCGCAATATCGTGGCGATCACCCCGGCCATCGGGGTGATCACGGCCATGCCGTCGCCTCCGGCGAACACCGCGTGTGCCGGATCGGCGGCCACCTCGGGCGACACCTGCGCGGCGGCTGGCACATACGGCGGATTGGCCACCACGAGGTCGAGGGACCCGTCGGCGATGTGACCGGTGACGGCCGCCTCGTCGGTGGCGTCGGCCGCGATCACCGTGACCCGATCGCCCAGGTCACCAGCTTCGACATTGCGACGCAGCCAGCGCAGCGCCCGCGGGTCGGTCTCCACCGCGGCCACCCGCGCACCCGGTACGGCGGCCGCGATGGACAGCGCCAGCGCGCCACTGCCACTGCACAGGTCGGCGACCGCGGGCGCGTCGATCCGCGCGAGAGCCCGGCAGGCCCACTCCAGGAGGAACTCGGTTTCCGGGCGCGGCACGAACACACCCGGTCCGACCGCGAGATCGACCGGGCCGAACGCCGCGCGACCGGTGAGGTGTTGCAGCGGCTCGCGGCGGCTGCGGCGCTCGATCAGGTCGCGATAGCGGCGAAGTGCGGTGTCGTCGAGGTCGTCGGCCATCAGCAGCAGCCCGCGGTCGACGCCGAGGACGTGCGCCATCAGCCACTCGGCGTCGGCGCGCGCCGAGTCGATCCCGGCCGCCGCGAGGTCGGCGGTGGCGCGGCGCAGCTCCGCCGACACCGGCGCGGCGGTCATTCGGCGTCGAGCCGGGCCTGCCGGTCGGCCGCGACCAGGGCGTCGAGCAGGGCATCCATGTCGCCGTCGAGCACCGCGTCGAGGTTGTTGGCCTTGTAACCGATGCGGTGGTCGGTGATCCGGTTTTCCGGGAAGTTGTAGGTGCGGATTCGCTCGGAGCGGTCCACGGTGCGGATCTGCGCGGCGCGGCCCTCCGCCGCGGCCGCCTCGGCCTCTTCCTCGGCGGCCGATTGCAGTCGCGCGGCCAGCACCTGCATCGCGCGGGCTTTGTTCTGGAGCTGCGAACGCTCGTTCTGGCAGGTCACCACGATGCCGGTGGGAAGGTGGGTGATCCGCACCGCCGAGTCGGTGGTGTTGACGCCCTGCCCGCCCTTGCCCGACGAGCGGTAGACATCCACGCGCAGATCGGATTCGTCGATCTCGACCTGCTCCACCTCTTCGGGCTCGGGATAGATGAGAACACCCGCGGCCGACGTGTGGATGCGCCCCTGCGATTCGGTCACCGGCACCCGCTGCACCCGATGCACGCCGCCCTCGAACTTGAGTCGCGACCAGACGCCGTCGCGCGTGGCCTCCCGCGACTTGATGGAGATCGTGGCCTCCTTGTAGCCGCCGAGGTCGGACTCGGTGACGCCGAGAACTTGCGCCTTCCACCCGTGCCGTTCGCAGTACTTGAGGTACATCCGGGCGAGGTCGGAGGCGAACAGGGCCGACTCCTCACCACCGGCACCTGACTTGATCTCGAGCACCACGTCGTCACCGTCGTGCGGATCTCGTGGGGCCAGCAGGTCGGTGAGGGTGGCGTCGAGTTCGGTGACGGACTCTTCGAGGGCCGGGATCTCCTCGGCGAACGCCGGATCGTCGGCGGCGAGCTCACGTGCCGCGGCCAGATCGTCGCGCGCTGTCTGCAGCTTCGTGTACGTGGCCATCACCGGCGCGAGTTCGGCAAAGCGTTTGCCCACCCGCCGGGCATTGGCCGGGTCGTCGTGTAACGAGGGATCGGAGAGTTGCTGCTCGAGGCCGGCATGCTCGGCGAGGATGTCGTCGATGGCCCCCCCGTTGCTGTGGGCGCTGTTGCTGTGGGCGCTCGTGGGCACCGCTCCTCCTGATCGCCGACGCGGCTGGAAACGACAAACGCGGCTGGAAACGACAAACGCGGCTGGAAACGACAAACGTGGCTGGAAACGACAAACGACGCCCGGCCGGTTTGCGGGAACCGGGCGGGCGTCGTCGTGGGGTCTACTTGGCGTCGGCCTTCTTGGTGCGCTTGCCGTAACGCTTCTCGAACTTGGCGACGCGGCCACCGGTGTCGAGGATCTTCTGCTTGCCCGTGTAGAACGGGTGGCACTGCGAGCAGACCTCGACGTTGATACGTCCGTTCTCTGCGGTGCTGCGGGTCTCGAAGGTGTTGCCGCAACCGCACACGACCGTGGTCGCGTGGTAATCGGGATGGATTCCCTGCTTCATCGTTGGTGTCCCTTTCTCGTGGTCGCCGGGTCACCGCCGCGATTCGGCGGTGTGAACCGGTACCGGACTCGACCGACCAGTATGCCATCGCCTGCGGCACCAGGGGAAATCGCGCCGCTGCCACACGCCATGGAGTGCTGAATCCGTCATCGTGCCCAACGCGGCACCAGGGCCGGTTCATTCCCGATCGAGCGCAGGTCAGGTAGGACTATTTGGTAAGGCTTCCCTAAGTTATAATTCTCCCTCGATACCGCTCCACCGTCGCAGCGGCGTCATCCGAGCGACCGGCCGGACGTCGGCGGGCAGTTCCGCGACATTCGGCACCGAGACGAGGGGATGCGAGTGCAGCAACCGCACCGGCTGTGGGATCCTGCACCGCGATCGCCACAACCGCTAGGTCCTGGGCGCACTCCCCGACTTCGACGAACTCTTCGCGTCACAGACGGTTCCGGCCGTGGTGGACGCACTGATCAGGTCCGCCGCAGCGGACGTCGACACCCGGCCCACCGTGGTCGCCGAGCAGAAGGCCGGATGACGTGCAACTCCCCTACATTCCCCCCGGCATGCCGGTACAACAGACCGCAGAGGGGCTGCTGATCCTGTACGGAACCCAGACCGGCAACGCCGAGTTCGTGGCCGACGCCGCGAAAGTCTTCGCCGCTGAACACGGACTCGATCCCCGGATGTGCGACATGGCCGAGATGGACATGGCTTCTTTCGCCGCCGAGCGGCGTGTGCTGATCGCGGTGTCCACCTACGGTGAGGGCGACATGCCCGACGACGCCGAGGAGTTCTGGCAGGCGATCGCCGCACCGGAGGCGCCGCGTCTGGAAGGCATGTCGTATGCACTTGTGGCGCTGGGTGATTCGATCTACGATGGGTTCTGTCAATCGGGCAAGAACCTCGATGCGCGGCTGGCCGAACTCGGCGCCACCCGGGTGATCGACCGCGTGGACTGCGACGTCGACTTCCGGCAGCGGGCGCAGGACTGGATGGGTGCGGCGATCCCCGCGCTGGCCGCGCCGCATGAGCCCGCATTCACACCCGCCGCACCGGAGAAGCCCGCCGCCGTGCCGGGCGTCACAACGGCCCGGGCGGCGTCCTGCACTGCCGCCTGGGGTCGCAAGAACCCGTATCCGGCGACCGTCGTGGCCAATTCGGTGCTGTCGGGCCCCGGATCGGACAAGGAGGTTCGGCACCTGGTGATCGGGCTCGGCGACAGCGGCATCACCTACGAGCCCGGTGACGGGATCAGCATCGGCGCGGTGAACGACCCGGATCTGGTGGAGGCCATCATCGACCGTCTGGGCGTTCCCGGCGACACGATGATCGTCGACCGCAAGGAGCAGCGGACACTGCGTGAGGCATTGACCACGCGCTACGAGATCACGACGGCCTCGAAGTATCTGCTCGACTACATCGCGAGCCGCAGCGGTGACCCCGAGCTCACCCACCTGAGCGCCACCGGCGACCACGAGGCCCTTGATGCCTATCTGTGGGGCCGTGACGTGCTGGACCTGCTGAACGTCGATGCGGCGCTGACGATCACACCCGACGAGTTGCTGGCCGAGCTGCGGCCGCTGGCCAATCGGGTGTACTCCATCTCGTCGAGTCCGCGCGCCCACCCGGGAACCGTGCACGTCACCATGGCCGCCGTGCGCTACCGCACCGGCGAACGTGAGCGCGGCGGCACCTGCTCCACCTACCTCGCCGATCGTGTGACCGACGGCCAGACCGTCGGTGTGTACATCACACCCAACAAGTCGTTCCGGCTGCCCGCCGACGACACCGCGAAGGTCATCATGGTGGGTCCGGGCACCGGCATCGCACCGTTCCGCGCGTTTCTGCACGAGCGCGCCGGTCGAGGCGCGACCGGCGAGAACTGGCTGTTCTTCGGCGATCAGCACGCCGCCTGCGATCACATCTACGCCGACGAGATCAACCAGTTCGTCGCCGACGGGGTACTCGACCGGCTCGACCTCGCGTTCTCCCGCGACCAGGACCACAAGATCTATGTCCAGGACCGGATGCGCGAGCACGGCGCCGAACTGTATCGCTGGCTCGACGAGGGCGCCCACCTGTATGTCTGCGGCGACGCCACCCGGATGGCCCGCGACGTCGACGACGCGCTGCACGAGATCATCGCCCGGCACGGCGATGTAGGGCCCGACGATGCCGCCGATGTCGTGGCCCGGCTCAAGAAGGACAAACGTTATCTGCGCGACGTCTACTAGCCGCGCGCCCATCGCACACCTACACACAAAAGGACGGCAACGATGCCAGCCACCCCCGATGAACCCGCACATCCACACCGCGCGGGCGCCGGCGAGAACACCGCGCCGTGTGCGCGCGATCGCGAATGTCGGTCGAGCCGGCCATGTTCTGGGCATGGGACCAATTGCTGCGTGACGTGACCGCCTGACCCGGTGGACGCAGATCACACCTGAAGAAGGTCTTCTGCCACCTGCGTCGTTGGGCACCGGGGTCGATACTCGTCGCATGTACACCTGCGATGTCGTAGACCGGTGACCGCGGTTGCGCGGTTGCTCGCCGAGCAACCACTGCTATATCTCGCGATCGTGATCGGGATCGGTGCCGCCTTGGGTCGCGTCTCGATTCGTGGCGTGGCGCTCGGCCCGGCCGCGGTGCTGTTCACCGCGCTGGTGATCACCGCTGTCGGCACCGCCTTCGACGTCCACATGAAGGTGGCCGAGATCGTCGGCAATCTGGGATTGGTGCTCTTCGCGTTCACCACGGGACTCGTGGCCGGGCCGAGCTTCTTCGCATCACTGCGCTCGGCGTGGAAGCTCGTGGTCACGATCACCGTGGTGTTGATCGCGGCGGCGATCACGGTGTTCCTCGTCGGTTCGTCATTCGGTCTGTCGCACAAGACCATTGCCGGCACGTTTGCCGGTGCGGTGACCAACACGCCCGCGCTCGCGGCCGCCGGTGGCTCGGCCGAGGCAACCGTGGGATATGCCTGCGCCTACGTCTTCGGCGTTCTGCTGATGCTGGTGATGGTGGCGCTCGCGTTCCGCTTCGGCAACGACGATCCGGACACCCCACCGAAGGTGATCGGCGTGACGGTGCGCATCGAGAGCCCGGACGTGAGCGTCGCCGGTCTGCGGTCGCGCCACGGCCATCGCCTGACCTTCTCCCGGATCGCGCACGGCGCACACGAACCGGTGGCACCCGTCGACGACGAGCAGATTCTGCGGACCGGCGATCTGGTGACCGTGATCGGCCCGCGTGCCGACATCGACGCGCTGATCGACGAGATCGGTCATCGCTCGACGCACGATCTCACCGCCGATCGCAGTGCGCTGGATTTTCGTCGTATCACCGTCTCGGCGCCGAACCTGGCGGGCCGGCGCATCCGTGATCTGGAACTCGATCGCCACGGCGGCTCGGCCACGCGGGTACGCCGCGGCGACACCGACTTCATCGCCAACCCCGACACGGTGATCGCGCTCGGAGACCGGATTCGGGTGGTGGCGCCGCCCGACAAGATGCGCAGGATCGCCGCCGAACTCGGTGATTCGTCGCGCGGTCTCACCGAACTCAATGCGCCGGCACTGGGTTTCGGCCTGGCCGTGGGACTGCTGCTCGGTTTGATCCCGATTCCGATTCCGGGGCTGGGGTCGCTGTCGTTGGGTGCGGCGGCGGGCACCCTCATCGTCGGCCTGGTGATGGGAAAGGTGGGTCGTATCGGGCCGATTCCCACGTCCATGCCGGTCACGTCCGCGCAGGTGGTCACCGAGATCGGCCTACTGCTCTTCCTCGCGTTCGCGGGTACCAAGGCCGGTTCGCTCATCCTCGACGCGTTCACCAGTGGCGCGATCGTCGACATCCTGGTGACCGGCGCGGCCACCTCCCTGGTGATGGCGGTGGGGATGTACGCCGCCTGCCGGTGGGTGCTGCGGATCGGTCGTGTCCGCATGGCAGGCGCCCTGGCCGGGGCACAGACCAATCCCGCCCATCTGGCCTTCGCCAATGCCCGCAGCGGGGACGACCCGCGCATAGCGCTGGGCTACGCGTTGGTCTACCCGACCGCGATGGTGGTCAAGATCCTTCTCGCCCAGATCATCTCGGTCTTGTAGCGGACTGCCGTACGGGGACGGCGGGCGATGGGGGTCACTCGTCCCGCATGGCGCCGGGTGCGTTGGTCTGCACCTGCATCAGGAACTCGATGTTGTTCTTGGTCTTCTTGAGCTGACTGATCAGCAGGTCGATGGCCTGCTGTGAATCCAGCCCGGACAGCACACGACGCAGCTTGTGCACGATCGCGAACTCCTCGGGCGACATCAGCAGTTCGTCCTTGCGGGTGCTCGACTGGTTGACGTCGACCGCCGGGAACACGCGACGGTCGGCGATCTTGCGGTCGAGTTTGAGCTCGGCGTTGCCGGTGCCCTTGAACTCCTCGAAGATCACCGTGTCGCCGGTGGAACCGGTCTCGACCAGCGCGGAGGCGATGATCGTCAGGGAGCCGCCGTTCTCGATGTTGCGCGCCGCGCCGAGGAATCGCTTGGGTGGGTAGAGCGCCGTGGAGTCCACGCCACCGGACAGGATGCGGCCCGACGCGGGCGACGCGTTGTTGTAGGCGCGACCGAGGCGGGTGATGGAGTCGAGCAGCACCACCACGTCCTTGCCGGCCTCGACGAGGCGCTTGGCGCGCTCGATGGCCAGTTCGGCCACCGAGGTGTGGTCTGACGGCGGACGGTCGAAGGTGGAGGCGATGACCTCACCCTTCACCGAGCGCTGCATGTCGGTGACCTCTTCGGGTCGTTCGTCGACGAGCACCACCATCAGGTGGCATTCGGGGTTGTTGGTGGTGATCGCGTTCGCGAGATCCTGCAGGATCGTGGTCTTACCGGCCTTCGGCGGCGACACGATCAGCGCGCGCTGCCCCTTGCCGATCGGCATGATCAGGTCGATCACGCGCGTGTCGAGGCGATCCGGGGTGGTCTCCAGGCGCAACCGCTGATTGGGGTAGAGCGGGGTGAGCTTGCCGAATTCGGGACGCTTGCGGGCGGTCTCGATGTCGCCACCATTCACGGTGTCCAGCCGGACCAGCGGATTGAACTTCTGGCGCTGATTCTGCTGTTCACCCTCACGTGGCACCTTGACTGCACCGGTGATGGCGTCGCCGCGACGCAGTCCGTTCTTGCGGACCATGTTCATCGACACGTACACGTCGTTGGGCCCGGCGAGGTAGCCGGAGGTACGCACGAACGCGTAATTGTCGAGGACGTCGAGGATGCCGGCCACCGGCGCCACGACGTCGTCCTCGGAGATCTGCGGCTCGCCCGACGTGGACTCGCGATCACGTCCGCGACGACGCTCACGGAAGCGACGTCCGCGGCGACCGCGGCCCCCGCCGTCGTTGTCGTCGTCGCGGTTGTTCTGGTTGTTGTTCGAACCCTGGTTGTTGTTGGAACCCTGGTTGTTGTTGGAACCCTGGTTGTTGTTGGAACCCTGGTTGTTGTTGGAACCCTGGTTGTTGTTCGAACCCTGGCCGCCGTGGTTGTTCTGCTGGCCGTTCGTGTTCTGGCCCGACTGGTTGCGGCCACGGGTGCGGTTACGCTGGTTGCCCTGACCGCCCTGCTGGTTGTCGCGTCCCTCGTCACCATCGCGACGATCGGTGCGCGGCGAACGCTCGGCCGTGGAGGCATCCGCGGCGGACTCGGAAGCGCTGGGTGCCGGCGTGGTCTGCGCGGGCGCGGTGGCGGTGGCGGTCTGTTCGGGGGCCGTCTGCTCGGGGGCCGACTGTTCGGGCGCGGGCGATTCGGCCTTGTCACTCTTGGTGCGACGCGTGGTGGCACGTGCGGGTGCGGCGGCCGCCGGGGTGTTACCGGCCTGGCGTTCCTTGATGGCGGCGATCAGGTCGCCCTTGCGCATACCCGACGTGCCCTTGATGCCGAGTTCTCCGGCCAGCGACCGGAGCTCGGTGAGCACCATGCCGGACAGTCCGGTGCGTGCCTTCGTCGTGGTGGCCGCCGTGGAACCGTCGTTGCCGGTCTCACGCTCGGCGGGTGGTGCGGTGATCAGGTCCGTATCGGTCACGGATGTCCTTTCGTTCCTCTACAGCCACAGTGCTGCACGAGGGTGTGGTGTCACCTTCTGCACGAGTGCACCGTCGAATTTCTGCTCGACAGGCGGTGTCCTGCAGAGGGATATCTGCCGTCCGTGGTGGACCGGCAGAAAAGATCGTGTCGTCCGGCTGCGGTGTACTACTCCTGAACTGGAAGGTCGTCAGAAATCTGCCTGCTCGAATGCTGCGTCATGCCTCAGATCTGTGACTACTGAGCGGACATCCGGGGCCGACCGGATGGGCAGATCAGTGATCGGTGAGAAGCACGGCGGAACGAGCCTGCGCGGCTAGACCAGACTATCGTAACCCGTTCGCATGATACGGGCAACACGCCACGGCCGCATCACCGGATCATCCGATCTCGACGCCACCGGCGATTTCGACCGCCCTGGCACTGAATCCGAGATTCGCGGCGTGCTCGCGCGCACGGCCATCCACCGGGTCGCAACCGAGCACGAGCACGCTCGGGCCCGCACCCGACACCGTCGCCGCAAGCCCGAGGCCACGCAGGGCGTCGACGAGTTCGATGGTCTCGGGCATGGCCACGGCCCGGTACTTCTGATGCAGCCGGTCCTCGGTGGCGACGAACAGGCAGCCCGGATCGGTGGTGAGCGCCACCACGGCCAGCGCGGCTCGGCTCACGTTGAACACCGCGTCGGCGCGCGGCACCTCCGCGGGCAGCAACCCGCGGGTCACCGACGTCGACGACTCGGTGGCGGGCACGAACACGGTGGCCCGGATGTCGGGATGCAGCGTCAGCCGACGCGCGCCGTACCGGGGAAGCTCCCCCGCCTCCGACCAGGTGACCACCGCCGATCCCAGGACGCTGGCCGCGGCGTTGTCGGGATGACCCTCGAACTCCCCGGACAGTTGCACCAGTTCGTCGGTGCTCAGCCGGTCGGCGAGACCCGACGCGGCGATGAGCGCCGATGCGGCGGCAAGCCCCGACACCGCCGCCGACGCGGAGGATCCCAGTCCGCGCGAGTGCGGGATCGCGTTGATGCAGCGAAGGTGCAGCCCGGGCGCCGACAGGCCCGCGTGGGCCAGCCCCGCCATCAACGCCCGCGCGACGAGATGGTTGGCGTCGGTGGGTACCTGACCGGCACCCTCTCCGGTGGCCTCGACGAGAATGCCGGACGCGGTGGTCTCGACGGACACCTCGTCGTGGATGCCGAGAGCAAGGCCCAGCGAATCGAATCCCGGGCCCAGGTTGGCACTCGACGCGGGCACCCGCACGTGGGCCGAGATACCTTCGGGCAGTTGCCGATACACAGTGTCGGGGGTGACCATGACGCCGTCCGCCGATGACTCAGGCCACGCCGAGCGCATGGGCCACCGCGATCGGGTCGACGTCGATTGCCTCCACCTCGGGCATTCCCGACAAGGCGGTGTCGGGGTCCTTGAGTCCGTTCCCGGTGACGGTGCACACCACGGTCTGTCCCGGAGTGATCCACCCGTCTGCGTGGGCGGCGAGCAGTCCGGCCACACTGGCGGCCGAGGCGGGCTCCACGAACACGCCCTCCTTGCCCGCGACCAGCCGGTAGGCCTCGAGCAGCTTCTCGTCGGTCGCGGCACGGAACTGACCGTTCGACTCGTCGCGGGCGGCCACCGCCTGATGCCAGCTCGCCGGGTTGCCGATGCGGATGGCGGTGGCGATGGTCTCGGGGTTGCTCACCGGCTCACCGCTCACCAACGGGGCGGCGCCTGCGGCCTGCACGCCCAGCATCCGCGGCAGGGTGGAGCTCACACCGTCGGCGTGATACTCGCGGTAGCCCTTCCAGTAGGCGGTGATGTTGCCGGCGTTGCCCACCGGCAACGCGTGCACGTCGGGAGCCCGTCCCAGCACGTCGACGATCTCGAAGGCCGCGGTCTTCTGTCCCTCGATCCGGGCCGGATTGACCGAATTCACCAGTTCGATCTCGGTGAACTCGGCGGTGGCCTTGCGGGCCAGTTCCAGACAGTCGTCGAAGTTGCCGCGCACCTGAATGATCTTGGCGCCGTGCATCACCGCCTGGGCGAGTTTGCCCATCGCGATCTTGCCCTCGGGAATCAGGACGGCACAGGTGATTCCGGCGCGGGTGGCGTAAGCGGCGGCCGACGCCGACGTGTTGCCGGTGGAGGCACACAGCACGGCGGTCTTGCCGTTGTTCACGGCATTGCTCACCGCCATCGTCATGCCGCGATCCTTGAACGACCCGGTCGGGTTGAGGCCCTCGACCTTCAAATACACCTCGCAGCCGGTCAATTCCGAGAGGTGGGGCGCCGACACCAGCGGGGTGGCGCCCTCGAGCAGGGTCACCACCTTCCAGTCGTCGCCGACCGGGAGCCGGGAGCGGTAGGCCTCGATCAGGCCCGGCCAGCCGGCGTGCACCGGCGCATAGGTGGGCGCGGGGGTGGCGTCAGTCATCGGTTCCTTCCAATCGCAAGACGCTCGACACCTTGATCACGGCGTCCATGTCTTCCAGTGCTGCAACGCATTCCGATTGTGCACGATCCGGCGCGCGGTGGGTCACCACGATCAGCCGGGCGTCGTCTCCCGCGCCCTCCTGGCGCACCGCGGCGATGCTCACCGACCGTTTGGAGAACTCGTTGGCCACCTGGGCGAGCACACCCGGTTTGTCGGCCACACGCATCGACACGTAGTAGCGGGTGGGCACGTCGTCGATCGTGGCGATCGGCAACGAGGCGTAGGTCGACTCCAGCGGACCGCGACCACCGTGCACCTTGTTGCGTGCGGCCATCACCATGTCACCGAGAACGGCCGACGCGGTGGGCGCTCCGCCGGCACCCTGTCCGTAGAACATCAGCCGTCCGGCGTTCTCCGCCTCCACCACCACGGCGTTGAAGGCACCGTTGACGGTGGCCAGCGGATGGGTCAGCGGGATCAGGGCCGGGTAGACGCGAGCGGACACCCGCTGCGATCCGTCCTCGCCGCGGACCCGTTCGCAGATCGACAGCAGCTTGATGGTGCAGTCGAACTTCTTCGCGGCCACCAGGTCGGCCGCGGTCACCGAGGTGATGCCCTCGCGGTGCACGTCGGCGGCGGTCACCCTGGTGTGGAAGGCGATCGAGGCGAGGATGGCGGCCTTCGCGGCGGCGTCGTAGCCCTCGACGTCGGCGGTGGGATCGGCCTCGGCGTAGCCGAGCCGACCGGCCTCGGCGAGGGTATCGGCGTAATCGGCGCCGGTCTCGGCCATCGCCGACAGGATGAAGTTGGTGGTGCCGTTGACGATTCCGGCGACCCGGTCCACCGTGTCCCCGGCCAGCGACTGGGTGAGCGGCCGCACCACGGGGATCGCTCCGGCCACCGCGGCCTCGAAGTACAGGTCAACCTTGGCCCCGGCGGCGGCGGTGGCGAGTTCGCCGGTGTACTCGGCGAGCAACGCCTTGTTCGCCGTGACCACCGATTTACCCGATTGCAGTGCGGTGCGGATCAATTCGCGCGCGGGGTCGATTCCGCCGATGAGTTCGACAACGATGTCGACGTCGTCGCGCGCCACCAGTTCGGCCGGATCGTCGGTGAGTAGTTCCTGGGCGATCTTGCGCGGTCGGGTCAGATCCCGCACCGCGACGCCGCGCAGTTCGACCGGGGCGCCCACGCGGGCACGCAGGTCGTCGGCGTTGTCCTCGATGATCCGCACCACCTCGGCACCCACGTTGCCCATGCCCAGCACCGCGATGCCGATGCTCCGAGCGGCGGGCGTTGCGCCGTCGGTGTTGTCGGGGTTGTCGCTCATTCAGCTCATCTCCAGCCTGAGGAAGTCGTCGATGGTCTCACGTCGCAGGATCACGCGGGCATCGCCGTCGGCGACGGCCACCACGGCGGGCCGCATGATCATGTTGTAACGGCTGCTCATGGAGTAGCAGTAGGCGCCGGTGGCGGCCACCGCGATGAGGTCGCCGGGTGTCAGGTCTGCGGGCAGCCAGCAGTCCCGGATCACGATGTCGCCGCTCTCACAATGCTTTCCGACGACGCGACTGACCACGGCGTCGGCGTGCGAGATGCGCGAGACCAGCCGCACGTCGTAGTCGGCCTGATAGAGCACGGTGCGGATGTTGTCGCTCATGCCGCCGTCGACGGACACGTAGCGGCGCACCGCGTCGCCGCCGAGTGCGACGTCCTTGATGGTGCCCACCCGGTACAGCGTGATGGTGCCGGGCCCGGCGATCGCACGCCCGGGTTCCACCGAGATCGTCGGCATCGGCAAGCCCACCGCGGCCGACTCGCGGCGCACGATGCCCGCAAGGGTCTGCGCCACCTCGTCGACGGGCAGCGGATCCTCCTCCGGGAGGTAGGAGATGCCCAGTCCCCCACCGAGATCCACGATCGACATCTGCGAGGTCTTGGCCACTCCGAACTCGGCGACCACGTCGTGCAGCAGACCCAGCACGCGGTGTGCGGCCAGTTCGAACCCGTCCATGTCGAAGATCTGCGAGCCGATGTGGCTGTGGAGGCCCACCAGACGCAGGTTGTCGGTGGCGAACACCCGGCGCACCGCGTCCATGGCCACGCCACCGCTGAGCGCGAATCCGAACTTCTGGTCCTCGTGCGCGGTGGCGATGAACTCGTGCGTGTGCGCCTCCACGCCGACCGTCACCCGGATCAGTACGTCGGCCACCACGCCACGGGCACCGGCGATCTCGTCGAGACGATCGATCTCGATCATCGAGTCCAGCACGATGTGACCCACCCCGGCGTCGACCGCCGCAGCGAGCTCGTCGGCGCTCTTGTTGTTGCCGTGCAACGCGATTCGCTCGGCGGGAAAGCCCGCGTGCAGTGCGACGGCGAGTTCACCGCCCGAACACACGTCCAGCGACAAGCCCTCCTGCTCCACCCAACGGGCGACTTCGGTGCACAGGAACGCTTTCGACGCGTAGTGCACCGTGCCGTACGGGCCGAACGCGGACATCATGTCGGCGCAGCGCGAGCGGAAGTCGGCCTCGTCGAGCACGAACAGCGGGGTGCCGAAGCGCTCGGCGAGTTCGCCCACGCCGACCCCGGCCACCGTCAGTTCGCCGGTGTCGTCGCGGGCGGCGTTGCGCGGCCACACATGCGCCGGGATGGCGGCGAGGACGGCGGGGTCGTTGGGACGTTGCGCCAGGTGGGGCGCGGCGAGGATCTCGGCGTGCCGCGGGCCGGCCGGGTGTGCGTTCACATCCGCTCCGGGGCGCTCACGCCGACCAGGTCGAGGCCGTTCTCGATGACCTGGCGGGTTGCCGCGCACAGCGCGAGCCGCGCGCGGTGAATGTCGGCGGGTTCCTCGTCGCCCTGCGGCAGCACCCGGCACCGCGCGTAGAAGCGGTGATAGGTACCGGCCAGGGTCTCCAGGTAGCGACAGATGCGGTGCGGTTCACGCAGGTCGGCCGCGGTGGCCACCACCTCGTCGAAGTCGCCGATCGTGCGGATCAGGTCGCCTTCGGCCGGATCATCGAGCAGGTCGAGGTGCTCGATGTGCGGCGAGAGCCCGAGTTCGGCGGCGTTGCGCCCGATCGCGGCCAGCCGCGCATGCGCGTACTGCACGTAGTACACCGGGTTGTCGTTGGACTGCGTGGTCAGCAGGTCGAGGTCGATGTCGATGTTGACGTCGAGCGACGACCGGATCAGGGCGTAGCGGGCGGCATCCACGCCGACGGCCTCGACGAGGTCGTCGAGGGTGATGACGGTGCCCGCCCGTTTGCTCATCCGCACCGGTTTGCCGTCGCGGACCAGGTTCACCATCTGTCCGATGAGGACCTCGACGGTGTCGGGGTCGTCGCCGAGCGAGGCGGCAGCCGCCTTGAGCCGGGTGATGTAGCCGTGATGGTCGGCGCCGAGCATGTACATGCACAGGTTGAAACCGCGGTTGCGTTTGTCGCGGTAGTAGGCGATGTCGCCGGCGATGTAGGCGGCCTCGCCGTCGCTCTTGATGACCACACGGTCCTTGTCGTCACCGAACTTGGTGGTGCGCAGCCACCACGCGCCGTCGGATTCGTAGAGGTTGCCGTTGGCCCGCAACTCGGCGATGCACTCCTCGACCAGGCCGGAGGTGAACATGCTGTTCTCGTGGGTGAAGACGTCGAAGTCGGTGCCGAATTCGTGCAGGCTCTGCTTGATGTGGTCGAACATCAACTCCACGCCGACGGCCCGGAACGTCTCGACGCGCTGCTCCTCGGGCTGGTCGAGTACCCCGGGCACCCGGTCGACGACGTCGCGGGCGATGTCGACGATGTACTCGCCGGCGTAGCCGTCCTCGGGGGTGGGGCGACCCAGCGCCGAGGCCTCCAGCGATCGGGCGAAGCGGTCGATCTGGGCGCCGTGATCGTTGAAGTAGTACTCGCGGGTGACCGCAGCGCCGCGGGCGGACAGCACCCGGGCGAGCGCGTCGCCGACGGCGGCCCAGCGGGTGCCACCGAGGTGGATCGGGCCGGTGGGGTTGGCCGACACGAATTCGAGGTTGATCACCTTGTCGGACAGTTCGCTGCCGCGCCCGAACTCGCCGGTCTGCTCCAGGACGGTGGCCACCACCGTGTTCTGTGCCGCGGCGGCCAGCCAGATGTTGACGAATCCGGGACCGGCGACCTCGGCTTTGGTGATGCCGTCGGCACCGGCGAAGGCGTCGGCGAGCCAGCCGGCGAGTTCGCGCGGGGCCACCCCGAGGCGCTTGCCGAGTTGCAGCGCGATGTTGGTCGCATAATCGCCGTGGTCGGCGTTGCGGGGTCGCTCGACGACGATCGAATCGGGCACCAGGGAGTCATCGAGGCCGTGGTCGGAGACGACGGCCCGGGTCACGGCGCTCAGCAATGCGGCGAGGTCGGCGGGAGTCACAGGTCACCATCCTATTGGCCGCGGCTGCGGGGGTGATAATCGCCCGTCGCCTCGCAGCGGTTCAGTGCGGCCGGACCGTCGGCACGAAGTCCTCGACGACCGGTTCGGAGCCCGGACGAACGGTCACGATCGACCACTCGGGGATTTCGACCCAGTGGGTGTCGGAGTACTCCAGTTCGAGTGGTTCGGACACCACGATGCGTCCGTCGGCGGGCAGTTCGATGTGGCCGGTACCGTCCCCGGCGCTCAACCGCATCCGGCCCGACGAGTGGTACAGGGTGTTGGACTGTCGGTTACTCGAGTAGCGCACCGCGTAGATCTCGTCGCCGTTGGCCGCGCAGATGGTGGCGGTGAACGGATCGTCGATGTTGTGGTCGGTACGGGCCTGCTCCACGCGTCCCACCATCTTCGCCAGCGCCCCCTTCGGGTCGGTGTCGAGGCCGTAGGTCAGCGCGAGGTAGAAGCACAGTTCGGTGTCGGCGTTGCCCTCGATGAACGGGTAGAGCCCGGGATCGACGTCGAAGGTGAGGTCGCGTTTGAGCTTGCTGAAACCTTCGATCTCGCCGTTGTACTGGAACAGCCAGCGGCCGTACTGGAAGGGGTGACAGTTGACGCGGTCGATGGTGCCACCGAGCGCGGCACGCACGTGGGCCAGGAACATCGGCGAGGAGATCTGTTCGGCGAGACGCTGCAGGTTGTGGTTGCTCCATGCGGGCATCATGTCGCGGTACTGGCCGGGAAAACTGCGGTCGCCGTACCACCCGACGCCGAAGCCGTCGCCGTTGGTGGGCCAGGCGTGGTTGCGGAACATCGACGTCATCGGGGCGCCCGGCAGGTAGAGCTGCCGGGCCTCGAAGCTCTGGTCGACCAGGGAATGCGACGGCCGGGTGAGGAGGTCTTCGAGGTGGATGGGTGAGCCACAGTAGGCGAGCCAACGGCACATGGGCCTCACGCTAGCAACCTGTTCACGTCGTCACGTTAGGGTCGGATGATGATCTCGGCGATACGACTCTTCAGCGACGACGACGGCCGCTCGCATGTCGAGCAGGGCCGCATCGAGTGGGCTGACGGGGGCACCCGGTCGGCGGCAGTCGACACCACCTCCGCGGCATTCCAGGAGACCGGTTCGGGGGGCTCGCTCGACTGGCACACCGCACCTCGTCGCCAGTACGTGATCACGCTGTCGGGGGTCCTCGATTTCGTCACCCGCGACGGCGAGGGATTCCGTCTCGAACCCGGCGTGGTGCTCGTCGCCGAGGACACCGTCGGCACCGGGCACCAGTGGCGGCTCGTCGGCACCGATCCGTGGCGACGGCTGTACGTGGGGATCAGCGACGGTGCGGACACCGGGTTCCTGGCGCAATGACGCCAATGCGAGTGCTCGGCGGCCGGCCAGGTCCGTCCTGACACCGTCGGACCAACCCAGGTTAGCGAATCATGGTTTACTAACTAGGTGGCACGACCACGACGTGAGGAACAGGATGTTCTCGTCGACCGCATCGCGGCGACGCTGAGCGAGCGGCAACAACTGCAGCCGTGGACGTTGGCTGAGATCTCGCCCGCTGTCGGTCTCAGTCCCGCGGGCCTGATCAAACGGTTCGGCTCTCGCAGCGGCGTCTTGCAAGCCCTGAGTCGTCGCTGGATCGACTCCATTCCGGGCGCGCCACACGGTGTCGTACCGGTCGAGGACGAGCTGCGGGCGTGGGTTGCAGAACGCTTCATCGCCGGTGGATCGCACGCGGTTGCCTACGGGTTGGTCAATCTTGTCGATGACCTCATCGACGACTCCCTGCGCCCACTGCTCGTCGAAGGCTGGGGCAAAGAGATCAGTTACCTGTCCGGGCTGCTGCGGCGGCTCGAATTGCCCGGTCTTCGGGATCCAACCCGCGGGGCGGCACTGCTGTTCGACGCACTACACGGATCGATGCTGCGCAGCGCCGCCCTACCGGATCCCACCGCAGCATCTCGAACACTCGACGAACTCCTGGGGGCATGGACATGACCGCACAACGCATCTGGACAGGACGGGTGTTCATCGGGGTCAGCCTCGATGGGTACATCGCGCGACGCGACGGAGACATCGACTGGCTCACAGATCCGCAGCCAGGGCCCGACCACGCGCGCATCACCAGCAGCGTAGAAGTCGAGGGGTGGGAGACGTTCTTTCCCAGTGTGGACCATCTGGTGATGGGCCGAGGAACCTATGAGAAGGTCTTGACCTTCGATCGCTGGCCCTACCACGGCAAACAAGTCATCGTTCTATCGACAACGCTGAACAACGACGATGACCGCATCAGCGTCGCCCGCGATCTGCCAGAGGCAACCCAACGACTGGACTCGAGCGCAGCTGACCAGGTTTACGTTGACGGAGGACAGGTCATCCAGACCTTCCTTCGCGCCGGCCTGATCGACGAGATCACCATCGCCTGGGTACCGGTACTCATCGGCGCGGGATTGCCGCTGTTCGGGGCGCTCGACGTAGACACTCAACTCGAGCTCGTGGCCACCAACGCGTCAAGCGGAGGAATGGTCCACGCGACGTATCGAGTCCACCACGGCTGAGCTCGACCGCGCGCCTTGGTCGGCTCCCCACACGCAATCGAACCGACCGCGGCGACTGCGTCACGATAAAGAAGTGCCCCCGGCAGGATTCGAACCTGCGGCCTTCTGCTCCGGAGGCAGACGCTCTATCCCCTGAGCTACGGGGGCTCAATGGGCGAGAGCAAGCCTAACGTACGCGCGGCCCGGCACCCAAAGCGGGCAGGTCACGACACGCCGACCGCTCCCAGTGTGCGGACCGTCGAGCCCGATTCGCCCCGCAGCACCTCCAACTGGGCGGGAATGCGGGCGCGCAGTTCGTCCACGTGGCTCACCACGCCGACCACGCGGCCACCGGCGCGCAACTCGTCGAGAACGCCCATCACCAGGTCGAGCACCTCGGGATCGAGGGTGCCGAAACCTTCGTCGATGAAGATGGTGTCGAGCACCCGCCCGCCGGACTCGGCCGACACGACGTCGGCAAGTCCGAGGGCCAGTGCGAGGGAGGCGAAGAAGGTTTCGCCACCCGAGAGCGTGGTGGCCGCACGGGTCACGCCGGTGTACTCGTCGCGCACCTCGATACCCAGCCCGCCGCGCCGGCCGCGCGGGCCGATCGCATCGGAGTGCGCGAACTCGTAGCGACCGGCCGACATCTGCCGCAGCCGCGCCGATGCGGCGATGAGGACCTCCTCCAGCCGCGCCGCCAGGACGTAGGAGCGCAACGTCATCTTCTTGGCGTTGTGCCCGCGACCGCTCACCAGTTCGGCAAGCCCCTGCACCTCGGCATGCCGGGCACGCACGGGCACCACCGCGTCGAAGGCCGCCCAGAACGCCGCGACATGCTGTTCGAGCTGCGTCACCCGCTGCACGGCGATCGCGTCCGTGCCGGCAGCGGTATCGCAGCTCTGCTGGGCGGCCTCGCGAGTGGCTGCCAACACGTCCAGGTCCACGGGCTCCGCGGCAAGCGCCGCGATCACATCGGATTCGGCGAGGGTCTGCTCTGCCGCGGAGCGAATCGAGGCGACCTGCTCCAGCATCGACTCCCACGCTTCGATCTCCGCCGCTGTGGCGAGTGCCTCCAACGCCGCGGACGAGCTTTCGAAACCTGCTTCGGTGCAGGCCTTCTCGAGCCGACGGAGCCCGTCATCGCGCCGGTCACCGGCCAGCGCCTTCTCCCGGCGCGCGTCGCGCAGCGCGTTTCCGAGTCGGATGAGCTCGGCGAGTTCGGCGCGCCGCTGCGCCACCCCACCGCGTCCGCCGGTGGCCTCGGCCACCTCTACGTCGAGCGCGTCGAGCGTGCCGCGCACGGTGGTGGCACGTTCGCGGCGTGCGGACTGTGCGGCGCCGATGTCGGACCGTGCCTGCTGCCAGGAGCGAATCTGTGCGTCGATGTCGTCCACGGCCTGCACCAACTCGGGCATGGCTTCGGTCAGCCGTTCGGCGTCGCCGAGTGTCGTTGCGACACTGCGATGTTCGGCGGCCACCTGCTCCGCGGTGGCGTCACCGACGATCGTGTCGCGCTGGGCGCGTCGTTCGCGGTAGGTGTCGAGCGTCGACTGCGCAGACTGCCGATCGCCGGCCGCGCGCTTGTCGATCTCGGCGGCGGCGGCCTCGTCGGCGTCGGTGACCGTCGCTCCGCTGCCGGTGGCCGGGGCCGGATGCTCGGCCGATCCACAGACGGCACAGGGCTTTCCGTCGACGAGCTTGCCGGCCAGTTCGGCCGCCATGCCGGTGAGTCGACGATCGCGCAGGTCCAGCAACCGTTCCCGCGCCGCATTGTGCGCCTCATGGGCATCGGCGAGCCTGCGCTGCGCCCGGTCGATCTGCGCGATCAGTTCGTCACGTTCGGTCAGCGCCGTCGACACCGCGTCGAGCCGTTCGAGGCGGGCGCGCAGTCCTGGTAGTGATGCACGGGCCTCGGTCGCCGCAGCCTGTGCCCGCTCCGCAGCCTCACGTCGGGCAGGCGCGTCGCCCAGCGCCGCGTCGAGTTCGGCGAGGCGCGCGTCGGCGGTGGCGATGTCGGCTTCCAGCGCCGCGAGATCGGCCACGATGCCGGGGCGTTCGGCCACGCGACGGGCCAGCGGTTCCCACTTGCCGTGGTCGGCGCTCCAGCCGTCGATCGCGGCCGCGAGCGTGGCGTCGTCGGCTTCGCGCAACGATGCCGCCTCCTCGTGCCGCGCGAGCTCAGTGCCGGCGTCCGCGCACGCCCGAAGCGCACGATCCAACGCCGCTTCGGAGCGTTGGTGGTCGTCGGCGATCGGGGCGATGGGCGCAGCGCGTCGCGCAGCGCTCAGCGCCGTGCGTGCGGCCTCGGTCTCGGCGTCCGAACTGTCGAGTTGCGCGAGCCGCGTGCGGGCGTCGAGTCCCCGTCGGCGGTCGGCGGCCCGGGCGGCGCCCCGCTGGTGGGCGTTGAGTGCCTGATCCAACTCGGTACGCGCCGAATCGAGTACGCCGGCCGCCGCCAGCCGGGCGTCACGCGCAGCGTCCAGACAGCTTTGAGCCCACGGCACGTCCGGTTCGGCGGGTGCCTCGATACCGGCCACCGCCGCGATCTGTGTGGCCAGCCGGTCGAGTGCCGCGTCCTTCTTGTCCAGCTCTTCGGCGCTGCGCCGGGCCCGCTCGCGCAGCCAGTCCTCCACGTCGCCGAACCGCGCAGTGTCGAAGAGTTTCTCCAGCAACGCTTCTCGATCGTCGTTGGGCGCGCGCAGGAACCGGGCGAAATCTCCCTGTGGCAGCAGCACCACCTGGAAGAACTGGTCGGCGCTCATGCCCAGGAGTTCGGTGACGGTCTCGCCGATCTCGTCGAGTCGCGTGAGCGTGACACCCGATCCGTCGACCCACTCCAAGGTGGCCTTCGCGTTGACCGGGGTGATGCCGGTGCCGCGCTTCTTGGGTCGCTCGTGCGCCGGCGACCGGACGATCCGCAGTCGCCGACCACCGATGGTGGCTTCGAGTTCCACCTCCGGAACCTGTTCGGCCGGGGCGTGATCGGAATGCAGCCGCCGGCCCTCCTGGCGAGCGCCGGGCACCCGTCCGAACAGCGCGAAGGCGACGGCGTCGAGAACGGTGGTCTTGCCGGCGCCGGTGGCCCCGTGCAACAGGAACAGTCCGTCAGCGCCGAGCTCGTCGAGATCGATGGTCACGTCGTCGGCGAAGGGACCGAACGCACGCATCCGCAGTCGATGCAGTCTCATGCCGACTCCGCTACCGTATCGATCCGGGCCACCGTGTCGATCCCGAACAGCGCAAGCTCTTGTCCGGCAGCGTTTTCCGACTCCGGCTCCCCGACCACGTGCTTCAGCGCCAACGCGATCAGGGCACGCTCACCCGCGGTCGGCTCGTCGCGGACATCGGTGATGAACGAATCGACGATCTCGGCGTCGCCGCGCCCGGTGACGCGGGAGCGGTAATCGACGCCCGCCCCGTCGTCGGGCCGTTCCCAGTGCAGGTGCACCGCATGTGGAAAGCGTTCGCGCAGAGCGCGCATCGCGTCCACCGGCCGCACCGAATCGGTCAGCGTCGCCTCGACGTAGCGCTCCTCGGCACCGGCATATGCCGGATCGGTGAGCAATTCGTCCAAGGTGCCGCGCAGGCTGCTCAGCCCACGGACCACCGGCAGCTCGCACCGCCGGACGTCGGCGACCCCGTCGGCGTCGAGGTCGACGAGCCACACCGCCTTGCGATGTGCTCGCTCACCGAAGGAGTAGGGCAGCAACGAACCGCTGTAGCGGACCGTGGCAGCGATCTCCTGCGGCGAGTGCAGATGGCCGAGGGCGACGTAGTCGACTCCCGAAAAAGTCTCGGCCGACACCGTTTCCACTCCCCCGACACTGATCGACCGTTCCGACGACGACGCCTGCCCGCCCACCACGAACGCGTGCGCTGCCACCACCGACCGCACGCCGCGGGCGGCGACATCGGCGCGGATCCGGTCCATCGCCGCACCGAGCACCGCACCGTGGCCACGGCCATCGGTGACTCCCAATTCCGTTCTGGCGGTGTCCGGTTCGAGATAAGGGATGCCATAGAACGCGACCTCCCCGTGCTCGTCGGACAGCACCACCGGCCGGTCGATGTCGGCGATCGATGTGCGCAAGTGCAGTCCGCCGGCGGCGGCGAAGCCGGATGCGGCGCCGAGCCGTGTGGGCGAGTCGTGATTGCCCGAGGTGACAACGAGTTGCGCTCCCGCCGCGGCGATCTGCGCGAGTCCCTCGTCGTAGATCCGGACCGCATCGGCCGGCGGGACCGAACGGTCGTACACATCGCCCGCGACGACCACCACATCGACCGACTCCCGGGCCACCACGTCGGCCAGGTGGCGCAGGGCCCGCCGCTGATCGGCGAGCAGGTCCACGCCGTGGAAGGTGCGGCCCAGGTGCCAGTCGGAGGTGTGCAGGATTCGCATGGTCAACACCGTACGAAAGCCCACCGACAGAATCGGGGAGGCGCGGCGGGGGCCTCCCACGGCCCTGGGAGGCCCCGCTCACACCGACAGAAACCCCACCTCGCGCGAGGAACACTGCGCATGCGAAGCGTTCCTGACGGGGGGCGGGGTTTCTGGGGTCAGACGGCGGGAGATTTCAGGCCGCGCCCGCCTCCTCGACCTCGCCCTCGGCCACGGCCGCCGCGGTCGGCATCGGCGGGTAGTCGCGGTGCTTGGGCTTCTCGTAGAACATCGTCGCGACCACCCCGATCAGCAGCACCGCGGCCGGGAGGTACAGCGACTGTCCCATCGCGGTGGCGAACGGATCGCGGATCATCTCCGGCAGTTGCATCACCGTGGACTGCCGCTGGTCGGTGTTCATCCCGGGCAGTTCGGCGGCCAGCCGGGTCTGCATCAGCGCTCCCACCGCGGCCGAACCGATCACCGAACCGATGACCCGGGTGGTGTTGTACACGCCGGCACCGGCGCCGGCCTGTTGCCACGGCAGGTTGCGGGTGGCGGTGGCCGCCAGCGGCGCCCAGATGCCGGCCGAGGCGACGCCCATGAGGGCGAGCGGGATGACGAGCTCCCAGACCGGCGTGGTCGGCGTGGTGATCATGGCTAGCCAGCCGATGGCGATCGACATCAACAGCAGCGACGAGCACACGATCATGCGGGGATGCACATTGTCGAGGATGCGCCCGACAATGGGCGCGAGGATGCCGGTCAGGACGGCCATCGGCACCATCATCACCGCCGACTGCGTGGGGCTCATGCCGCCGACGAGCTGCAGGAAGAACATCAGCGGGATCATCATGCCGGCGACCGCGAAGCCCATCGACGCGATACCGATGTTG
Organism: Gordonia sp. NPDC003425; assembly: GCF_053588635.1. Lineage (NCBI taxonomy): Bacteria > Bacillati > Actinomycetota > Actinomycetes > Mycobacteriales > Gordoniaceae > Gordonia > Gordonia sp. NPDC003425. The sequence continues at coordinate 51,189 of NZ_JBSFQI010000003.1, forward strand.
GACAGGCTGAAGTTGCGATCCCGGAACAGCGACAACGGTACGAGGGGCTCGGTCTTGAGCTTGGACTCCCAGTAGACGAATGCCACCATGAACGCCAGGCCGACGACGATGAGTCCGATGATCCAGCTGTTCCAGTCGTACTTCTCGCCGTCCTGGATACCGAATACCAGCGCGGACAAGCCGATTCCGGACAGGATCACCCCGATCCAGTCGAAGGTGTGGTCGTGGGTGGTCACGTCGGGAACCAGCGTCGCGGCCAGGATCAGACCGATCACACCGACCGGCAGGTTGACGAAGAAGATCCATTCCCAACCGAAGTTGTCGGTGAGGATGCCGCCGAGCAGCGGGCCCACCAGCGTGGCCACACCGGCCACCGTGCCCCACACGCCCATGGCCGCGCCACGCTTCTCCGGCGGGAAGATGCGTGTGATCAGCGCCATCGTCTGCGGCGTGATGAGCGCGGCACCGACGCCCTGAAGCGCACGTGCGGCGATCAGCTCGCCGATCGAACCGGCGAAGCCACACCACACGCTGGCGACGGTGAACAGCAGCAGGCCCGCCTGATACACCTTCTTCGGGCCGATCTTGTCGCCGAGCCGGCCGGCGATCAGCAGCGGCACCGCGTAGGTCAGCAGGTAGGCGCTGGTCACCCACACGATGCCGTTGACGTCGGTGCCGAGCGCGACCATGATGTCGGGCTGCGCGACGGCGACGATCGTCATGTCGACGAGGATCATGAAGAAGCCGACGCACAACGCCATCAGCGAGAGCCATGGGCGGTTGGTCACCGCCTTGAAGGTGGGAGCTGTCATGAGGTGGACGCTTTCTGTGCTGTGGACGGATCGTGCGCGGTGGACTGTTCTGGTGCGGTCGATGTGTCGGCCGGCTGGCGGCAGGAGTAGGTGGAGCCGGGGTCGTCGGTCCACTCGATCGTGTGGTTTCGCATCCGCGTGACCACGTCGGTCAGCCACTCGATCTGCACTCGCAGGGTGGCGACGCGGCAGCCGACGTCGAGGTAGAACATCTCCGGCTTGCCCCGGGCGGCCGCGGAGGTGGCGGCCGCCTCGAAGGTCTCGCACTCGGTCCGCATCGACTGCAGCCGGGACTCGAGCAGATCGGCGACGGTGGCCCGCGGAAGTGAATGAGCCTCGGACAACGCGAGATACAGTTCCGGGTACTCCTCGGCCGGGCTCTCGAGAATCTGCATCAGACTGCGATCGAGAGCGGCCCGACCCGTGTCGGTGACGGTGTAGACGGTGCGTTCGGGCCGGTTGCCCTCGCGGCGGACCTCGTGCACCTCGATCAGCCCGTCCACCGAAAGCCGGTCAACGGTGTGATACAGCGTGCCGGGCCGGAATTTGACCAGCCGATCCTCGTTGCGTTCGACCGTCGTCTGGAACATCTCGTACGGGTGCATCGGACGTTCCACCAGAAGACCGAGGACCAGGATCGCCAGCGGCGCGAGTGGTCGTCGCTCAGCCACGAGAGACCTCCTCGATGATCCGAACCAAATATTCCAAGTGGAATATACCGATCCGGGGAGCTCCCGCCAACCCCCTGCGGAATCATTACTGTGGACACCATGAGCACGGAAGCCGCCGCGCAAGGGTCCTACGTCACCGGTGGGCAAGAATTCGTCCGCGACACGAAGTACATCGACACCCGCATCACCCGCGACGGACGCGACGGCTACCCGGTGGAACCGGGCCGCTATCGTCTGGTGGCCGCCCGTGCCTGCCCGTGGGCCAACAGGACTCTCATCGTGCGACGTCTCCTCGGTCTGGAGCACGCGATCTCGCTGGGCCTGTGCGGGCCGACGCACGACAAGAATTCGTGGACCTTCGATCTCGATCCCGGCGGCGTCGACCCCGTCCTGGGCATCCCACGCCTCAAGGATGCTTACGAGAAGCGGTTTCCCGGCTATCCGAAGGGCATCACGGTGCCCGCCGTCGTCGACATCCCGTCGGGTGCGGTGGTGACCAACGATTTCCCGCAGATCACCATCGACTTCGAACTCGAGTGGACGCAGTATCACCGCGACGGGGCCCCCGACCTCTACCCCGAACACCTGCGCGACGAGATCGACGAGGTGAATCGCGGCGTCTACACCGAGGTCAACAACGGCGTCTACCGCTGCGGCTTCGCGGGGAGCCAGGAGTCCTACGACACGGCCTACGCGCGGTTGTTCACCAAGCTCGACGAACTCTCCGATCGCCTCACCGACCGGCGGTATCTGGTGGGCGACACGATCACCGAGGCGGACGTTCGCCTGTTCACGACGCTCGCACGGTTCGATCCCGTCTATCACGGGCACTTCAAGTGCAACCGGAGCAAGCTCGCCGAGATGCCGGTGCTGTGGGCGTATGCGCGCGACCTGTTCCAGACCCCCGGGTTCGGCGACACCACCGACTTCACCCAGATCAAGCAGCACTACTACCTCGTCCACCGCGACATCAATCCCACCGGAATCGTGCCCGATGGGCCCGATCTGCGGAATTGGCTCACCCCACACCATCGCGAGGAGCTGGGCGGGCGGCCCTTCGGCGATGGCACGCCGCCCCCACCGCCGCTTCCCGCCGAAACCGTTCCCGCCGACGATTGGGTTCCGACATCATGACCGACACCACCAAACGCGCTGGCACCACCGAACGCGCCGGGCAGCGTCCGCCCCGCAAGGCTGTCGAGGTGACCGGCGGCCTGCTCGACCGTGCACAGCAACTGCAGGCACCCGCCGTCGCGAAGTACGTCGACAGCCTGCGCCGCGCACATCCCGACGACTCGCCCGCGCAGATCATCCGCCGGCTCGAGAAGCGATTCCTGCACGGGGTGACCGGTTCGGGCAGCGCAGTGGGCGCCACCGCCGCGATCCCCGGGGTCGGCACGTTTGCCGCACTCGGCGCCATGACCGGCGAGACGGTGCTGTTCCTGGAAGCATCGGCGCTGCTCGCGCTGGCGATCGCCGAGGTGCACGGCATTCCCGTGGAGGAGACCGAGCGACGCAAGACGCTGGTCCTCACCGTGGCGCTCGGTGAGGAGGGCGTGGTGGCCCTCGGACGGCTCGTGGGCACCCGCGGTGGTGCGCTGCGGCGGCTCGGCACGGCCAGCATCCCCGGCGGACGACTGACCGCACTCAACAAGTGGCTGGTGAGCAAGGTGACCAAGAAGTACGCCGTCAAACGGGCACCCCTCATCGTCGGCAAGATGATGCCCGCAGGCATCGGTGCGGTGATCGGCGGTGCGGGCAACCGTGCTCTGGGCAGACGAGTGGTGAACAGTGCGCGTGAGGCATTCGGCCCACCACCGGCGGTGTGGACACGACCCGCCGGTGGTGGGGCCGTGATCGACGGCAGCGTGGTGACCCAACCCGGCCTGCGCTCGGGGAATGCGTATCCCGGAGATCGGTGACCGACACGACAACCGATACGTGGGCGTCGGCCCGCGACGCCTCCCCCACCCCCGACCGCGTACCCGCGGCGTCCGGTGCGCGCGGTTCGCAGCAGGGATGGATTCGGCGGCTCGCCGCCGAGTGCTGGAGATATCGCGCGCTGGTGCTGATCACCCTCGGGGTGACGCTCGTCGCCGTCGCCGTGGATCTCGTCGCACCGCTGCTGGCCAAGGCGGCCCTCGACGGGGCGACCGGCGCCGGGAGCGCAGCGAGCGGGCCGAATGCCACCGGCGCCGGGAGCGCAGCGAGCGGGCCGAATGTGACCGGCGCCGGGAGCGGGCCGAGTGATTCCGGCGCGGTGCACGATGCGCTGACGATTCCGGTGATCGTGTCGGCGTTGCTGATTCTCGCCGTGGTGCGATACGCGTGCCAGTTCGGTCGACGACTCACCGCGGGCAGGCTCTCGATCAACGTGCAGAACGCGCTGCGCCTGCAATTGCTGCGCACACTGCTGCATCTCGACGGCCTCACCCAGCAGGACATCCGCACCGGTCAGGTGGTGTCACGCTCGATCTCCGACCTGCAAATCGTGCAGGGACTGCTGGCGATGGTGCCGCTGTCGGCGGGTGCGGCGGTGCAGGTGGTGATCGCCATCGGCATCATGGCCTACCTGTCTCCGCTGCTGACCGTGGTGGCACTGGCGGTGCTGCCGGTGGTCGGTCTGGTGGTGTTCACCACTCGGCGCACACTGTTCGCGGCCACCTGGTCGGCGCAGCAGGCCGCCGCCGACGTCGCGCAGCACGTCGAGGAGACGGTGACCGGCGTGCGCGTGGTCAAGGGCTTCGGACAGGAATCACGGGCCGTCGACGAACTGGCCGATCTCAGCCGCGACCTCTACGCCAAACGGCTGCGGGCGGGCCGGATCAATGCCCGCTTCACGCCGACGATGTCGGCGATCCCGCAGCTCGGCATGGTCGCGGTGATCGCGCTCGGCGGTTATCTGACCCTGCACGGCGAGATCACCGTGGGCACCTTCCTGGCGTTCTCCACCTACGTGGCGTCGATGACGGCGCTGGCGAGGTTGCTCACCAACGTGCTGGTGAGCGCGCAACTCGCGCGCGCCGCCGTCGACCGCGTCTATGAGGTCATCGACGCACCCACCGACCCCGACGACGACAACACCGGCGCCCTACCCGACGGTCCGCTCGGACTGACCTTCCGCGACGTGCGGTTCGGTTACGGCGACCGCACCGTGCTCGACGGCGTCGACCTGCGCATCGCGCCCGGTGAATGCGTCGCGGTGGTGGGGCCGCCCGGGTCGGGCAAGTCGACGCTGGCCGAGCTGGCCAGCCGCTATGTGCGGCCCGATGCCGGCGAGATCAGCCTGACGGGCCGTGGCGGCGCACATCCGATCGCCGGGTTGTCCCCCGACGCGCTGCACGAAGCCGTCTCGGTGGTCTTCGACGAACCGTTCCTCTACTCCGACACCATCGCCACCAACATCGCGCTCGGACCACGCGCCGCGGCCGATCCCACCGGGGCGGCCGACCCCCGCCTCGTCGACGCGGCCCGTCGCGCCGACGCGCTGGAGTTCATCGAGGCGTTGCCCGACGGCTTCGACACCGTGGTCGGTGAGCGTGGGCTGACCCTGTCGGGCGGCCAACGTCAACGCGTCGCCCTGGCCCGGGCGCTCTACGCCGCGCCGCGCGTCCTCGTCCTCGACGACGCGACGTCGGCGGTCGACGCCACCACCGAGATGCGCATCCTGCGCGACCTTCGCTTCGGCGGTCCCGGGGGCGGCGGCGCACACATCCGGCCGACGATGCTCGTGCTGGCCCACCGCCGCTCGACGCTGATACTCGCCGACCGGGTGGCCGTGCTCGACGACGGCCGCATCACCGACTTGGGCACCGTCGCCGAACTCGACGCGCGCAGCGCACGTTTCCGCGAGCTGATGCTCGGCGCCGACATCCCGTTGGCCACCGACGACGACTCGCCGCCGCCACCACCGCCGGCGGTCTCCGCGGAGCTGATGTCGCGGCTGTGGCCCGACGACGCGCCCCAGCGGGCACCCGACGCCACCGACCTCGCACCCCGCCTGCCCACGCCCCCGCCGAGTGCCGGGCGCGGCGGCCGGGGCGGTGGCGTGGCCAGCGCACTCGGCGCGATGCAGGCCACACCCGAACTCTTGCGCGCGGTGGACCGCCTGCCACCCGCCGACGAGGACCCTCGCATCGACGTCTCCGGCGTGCGACGGGAGAATCCCCGGTTCTCGTTGCGCGGCATCCTCGTCCCGGTGCGGTGGCTGTTGGTCGCGGCGGTGGTGTTGATCTCCGTCGACACCCTCGTCGGTCTGGCCTTCCCGACCCTGGCCAGCGGGGTGATCAACGCCGCCACCACCAACGACGAGGCGCGTGTCTGGGAGGTGTCGGCCGTGGGCGTCGCGTTGGTCGCCGTCGGCTGGCTGGTCGGGTGGGCGATGACGCTGACCTCCACCCGCGCGGGTGAACGGGTCCTGTTCGGGCTGCGGGTGCGCAGCTACGCCCACCTGCAACGCCTCGGCCTCGACTACTACGAGCGCGAACTGTCGGGCCGGATCATGACGCGCATGACCACCGACGTCGACGCGTTGTCGACCTTCCTGCAGACGGGACTGACCTCGGCGATCGTGGCGGTGCTGACACTCGTGGGAGTCAGCGTGGCGCTGCTGTTCACCGACCTCTCACTCGGACTGCTGATCCTGCCGGTCTTCCCGGTGCTCGTGATCGCCACGCTGGTGTTCCGGCGCGTCGCCGCCCGCGCCTACACCCGCTCCCGCGAACTCGTCAGCGCCGTCAACGCCGACTTCCAGGAGAACATCGCGGGCATCAAGACGACGCAGACCTATCGCAACGGCGATGTCGCGACCGCACGGTTCACCGGCCTCACCCACGAGTGGGTGGCCGCCCGGATGACCTCACAGCGCGCGATCTCGGTGTACTTCCCGTTCATCACGCTCATGTCGGATGTGGCCACCGCCGTCGCGATCGCGGTGGGCGCCCATCAGATCAGCACCGGAGCGTTGTCGCCGGGCACGCTGGTGGCGTTCATCCTCTATCTGTCGATGCTCTTCGGTCCGGTGCAGCAGCTCTCGCAGGTGTTCGACGGATACCAGCAGGCGATGGTGGGCCTGCGGCGGATCGGCGACCTGCTGCGCACGCCGAGTTCGCTGCGGACGCGCCCGGATGCGGTGCCGGTGGGACCGGGCGGCTTCCGCGGCGACGCCGCGCTCGACGCGGTGGGATTCCGCTACTCCGGGGCCGCCGCCGACGCGCTGAGCGACGTGAACCTCACCATTCCGGCCGGGTCGTCGCTGGCCCTGGTGGGCCGCACCGGCGCGGGAAAGTCGACGGTGGTGAAACTGCTCGCTCGCTTCTACGACCCCACGTCGGGGTCGGTGCGGATGGACGGCACCGACATCCGCGACGTGACGCTCGAGAGCTACCGCAGCCGGATCGGCATCGTGCCGCAGGAACCGCATCTGTTCACCGGCTCGGTCGCCGACAACATCGCCTACGGGCGTCCCGACGCCGACCGCCGGTCGATTGCGGCCGCCGCCGCCGCGGTGGGCGCCACGGACATGATCGCCCGACTTCCAGGCGGCATGCGCCATCCGATCGGCGAACGCGGTCAGGGACTCTCGTCGGGTCAGCGCCAGCTGGTGGCGCTGGCCCGGGCCGAACTGGTCTCCCCCGACCTGCTGCTCCTCGACGAGGCCACCGCGACACTCGACCAGGCCACCGAGGCGCTGGTGCTCGCCGCCGGTCAGGCGCTCACACATCGTCGGACGTCGGTGATCGTCGCCCATCGACTCGCCACAGCGGCGCGGGCCGACCGCATCGCGGTGGTCGAGGGTGGTCGTGTGGTGGAGTCGGGAACACACACCGAGTTGCTCACGTTGGGAGGTAGGTACCGCGCGTTCTGGGAGGCTGGTGTCGATCCCGACGCCGACGGTATCGCCCCCGCGGAGAACCGCGGCTGAGCACCGATTTCGTCTGTTGGGCCGGGGACCGCGGGAGTGTGGCGCACCGTTATCGGGCGGCACGCAAGCCACGGTGGTTGCACGCGTAGCATCTGCAGGTGGTTCGCGGCTAGTCTTCACAAGAGACGGCAGCGTGGAAGCGACCCGACACCAGAGGGAATTGAGGCGAGATACCGCTGTGAGCAGTTCGATTTCGGATTTCGGACAAAACACATGGCTGGTCGAGGAAATGTACCAGCAGTTCAAGAAGGATCCCGACTCGGTGGATCCCAGCTGGCACGACCTGCTGAAGAACTACGATCCATCGACGAACGGCGCATCCGGTAACGGGCACTCCAACGGCGCCGACGCCCCGTCGACGACTCAATCCGCCGCGAAGACCCAATCCGCTGCGAAGACCCAATCCGCTGCGAAGACACAGCCCCCCGCCAAGACGCAGTCCGCCTCGCCGGCGCAGTCTGCGACGAAGAGCTCACGCCCCTCGGCAACGCAGCCGCCGTCGGACACACAGACCGCGTCGGGCCGCGAACGCACCGCCAGCCGCCAGATCTCCCTCGATTCGGGTCCGGCGCCGCGCCCGGCCACACCCAAGAGTCCCGCACGCGAATCCACCGCCACCAAGGCGGCGTCGGGTCAGAGCATCGCCAGCCGCGACGGTTCGGCACGTTCGCAGAAGACACCCGCCACCACCCCGGTCTCGGCCGGCGGCGCCAAGGCCGGCGACGGCAAGTCCGACGACACCGAGAAGGTGTTGCGCGGCGCGGCGGCGGCCGTGGCCAAGAACATGACCGCGTCGCTGCAGGTGCCCACCGCGACGAGTGTGCGCGCCATCCCGGCGAAGGCGATGATCGACAACCGCATCGTCGTCAACAATCACCTCGCCCGCACCCGCGGCGGCAAGATCAGCTTCACCCACATCCTCGGGTACGCGATCGTGCAGGCGATCAAGTCGTTCCCGAACATGAACCGGCACTTCGCCGAGGTCGACGGCAAGCCCAATGTGGTGACCCCCGCCCACACCAATCTGGGCCTGGCCATCGATCTCGTCGGCAAGGACGGCAACCGTTCGCTGGTGGTCGCGGCCATCAAGGGATGCGAGACCATGGGATTCGCGGAGTTCTACACCGCGTACCAGGACATCGTGCGACGCGCCCGTGACGGCAAGCTCACCGCCGAAGACTTTGCGGGAGTGACGATTTCGCTCACCAACCCGGGCACCATCGGCACCGTGCACTCCGTACCGCGGCTGATGAAGGGCCAGGGTGCGATCATCGGTGCCGGCGCGATGGAGTACCCCGCGGAGTTCCAGGGCGCCAGCGACGAGCAGATCGCCGAACTCGGTGTGGGCAAACTGATGACGCTCACCTCCACCTACGACCATCGCATCATCCAGGGTGCCGAGTCGGGCGACTTCCTGCGCACGATCCACGAACTGCTCCTCGACGACGCCTTCTACGACGAGATCTTCACCGCCTTCCACATCCCCTACGAGCCGGTGCGCTGGCGCCGCGACATCCCCGCCGGCGCGGTGGACAAGAACACCCGCGTGCTCGAGATCATCGCGGCCTACCGCAACCGCGGGCACCTGATGGCCGACATCGACCCGCTGATGATGGACAGCGACGCCCGCGCCTCGCACCCCGATCTCGACATCCTCACCTACGGCCTGACCCTCTGGGATCTCGACCGCACCTTCAACGTCGGCGGTTTCCACGGCCAGGACAGGATGAAGCTGCGCGATGTGCTGTCCATCCTGCGCGACGCCTACTGCCGCCATGTGGGCGTGGAGTACACCCACATCCTCGAACCGGAGCAGCAGCGCTGGGTGCAGGAACGGGTGGAGATCAAGCACGTCAAGCCGCCCGTCGGGGAGCAGAAGTACATCCTGTCCAAGCTGAATGCGGCCGAGGCGTTCGAGACCTTCCTGCAGACCAAGTACGTCGGGCAGAAGCGCTTCTCACTGGAGGGCGCCGAGTCGGTGATCCCGATGATGGACGCGGTGATCGACCAGAGCGCCGAGCACGCCCTCAGCGAGGTCGTGATCGGCATGCCGCACCGTGGGCGCCTCAACGTGCTGGCCAACATCGTCGGCAAGCCGTATTCGAAGATCTTCACCGAGTTCGAGGGCAACCTGAACCCGTCGCAGGCACACGGTTCGGGTGACGTGAAGTACCACCTCGGCGCGGAGGGCAAGTACTACCAGATGTTCGGCGAGAACGAGATCAACGTCTCGCTCACCGCCAACCCCAGCCACCTCGAGGCCGTCGACCCCGTGCTCGAAGGGCTCGTGCGCGCCAAGCAGGATCTGCTGCCCGAGGGCCAGGAGTTCTCGATTCTGCCGCTGATGCTGCACGGCGACGCCGCGTTCGCGGGTCAGGGCGTGGTGGCCGAAACCCTCAACATGGCGTTGTTGCCGGGCTACCGCACCGGCGGCACCGTCCACATCGTGGTGAACAACCAGGTGGGCTTCACCACCGCTCCGGAGCATTCGCGTTCCAGTGAGTACTGCACCGACGTGGCGAAGATGATCGGCGCGCCGATCCTGCACGTCAACGGTGACGATCCGGAGGCCTGCGTGTGGGCGGCCAAGCTGGCCGTCGACTACCGCGAGGCCTTCCACAAGGATGTCGTGATCGACCTGGTGTGCTTCCGCCGCCGCGGACACAACGAGGGCGACGACCCGTCGATGACGCAGCCGGCGATGTACGAGGTCATCGACACCAAGAGGGGCGTGCGCAAGTCCTACACCGAGGCCCTGATCGGCCGCGGCGACATCTCCACCAAGGAGGCCGAGGACGCGCTGCGCGACTACCAGGGTCAGCTCGAGCGGGTGTTCAACGAGGTCAAGGAACTCGAGAAGTTCCGTCCCGAACCCAGCGAGTCGGTGGAATCCGACCAGCCGCTGCCGCAGAAGCTGGTCACCGCGGTCGACAAGACGGTACTCGAGCGGATCGGCGACGCCTTCTATCAGACCCCCGACGGTTTCACTCCGCACCCACGTGTCATGCCGGTGCTCAAGCGCCGCCACGAGATGTCGCGCGACGGCCACATCGACTGGGCGTTCGCCGAGTTGCTGGCCTTCGGGTCGTTGGTGCTCGAGGGACGCACCGTGCGCCTGTCCGGCCAGGACTCGCGACGCGGCACCTTCACCCAACGTCACTCGGTGCTCATCGACCGTGACAACGGGTCGGAGTACACCCCGCTGAATCATCTGCGCCCCTTGGAGGGAGACGATCCCGAGGGCCGATTCATGGTGTTCGACTCGCCGCTGTCGGAATTCGCGGTGGTGGGCTTCGAGTACGGCTACTCGGTGGGCAACCCCGACGCGCTGGTGCTGTGGGAAGCGCAGTTCGGCGACTTCGTCAACGGCGCTCAGTCGGTGATCGATGAGTTCATCAGCTCCGGCGAGGCCAAGTGGGGCCAGACCTCCGACGTCGTGCTGCTGCTGCCGCACGGCCACGAGGGTCAGGGTCCCGACCACACGTCCGGACGAATCGAACGGTTCCTGCAGCTGTGCGCGGAGGGTTCGATGACCGTGGCGTTGCCGTCGACCCCGGCGAGCTACTTCCACCTGCTGCGCCGGCACGTCCTCGACGGCATCAGCCGCCCGCTGATCGTGTTCACACCGAAGTCGATGCTGCGCAACAAGGCCGCCGTCAGCCCGGTCGAGGACTTCACCGAGGACAAGTTCCGCTCGGTGATCGACGATCCGAACTTCGCCAAGAACGACGGCGACCGCAGCAAGGTGAAGCGAGTGCTGCTGGTGAGCGGAAAGCTCTATTACGAGCTCGCCGCCCGCCGCGACAAGGATCAGCGCGACGACGTCGCGGTGGTTCGCGTGGAGCAGCTCTACCCGGTGCCCCATCGCCGTCTGCACGACACCCTCACCCAGTACCCGAACGCGTCGGAGTTCTTCTGGGTGCAGGAGGAACCGGCCAATCAGGGATCGTGGCCGTTCCTCGGGCTGTGGCTGCCCGAGATGCTGCCGGACCTGCTGACCGGCCTTCGCCGCGTGTCGCGGCGGCCGATGTCGGCGCCGAGTTCGGGCTCCTCCAAGGTGCATGCCGTGGAGCAGCAGGAGATCATCGACGAGGCGTTCGGCTAGTCGAGAGCCTCTACACACGACGAGGGCCGCACCCATTCACGGGTGCGGCCCTCGTCGTTATCGGACGATCCGGACACCCGAATCCGGCCTTTCGGACTTGTCTACTGCGAGTAGACATTTGGTCACACGCTGAAACATTTGGTTGATGGAATGGAAACGCACCGGCGGTCTCATTGCGGTGGACACAGTTCGCCGGCAGTGGATTTCGTGGCATCCACGCCGTCGAGTGCACCGCCCAGCCCCTGTTCAGAAGGACCGACACATGACCATCCCCAATCATCCCGACATGGTGGTACCTGCGCACGAACTTGCGGTCGCCGACGTCGACGAACGCCAACTCCTCAAGACGATGCACTGGTACGACGGGTTCGTCATGGCGCTGTCGAATCCGGGGTTCATCATCGCCAGCATCGGCTACACCACCGGACAGATCGGTGCGCTCGGCGCGCTGGCATTCTGGCTCGGCTCGATGGTGATCGCCGTGCTGCAGAACAAGATCTACACCGAGCCGGCCACGATGTTCCCGGAGCACTCCGGAGGCATCGCGATGTACGCCTTCGAAGGGTGGCGCTCCCGGTTCAGCCTCGCCGGACCGATGTCGGCCATCGGCTACTGGGCGGGATGGTCGTCGGTGCTCGCGATCTTCGGCCTCACCACCGGCAGTCTCGTTCAGGCACAGTGGTTCCCGAACCAGACCTGGAGTTTTGTCCACGTGGTCCATCTCGACCTGCCGCGAGTGATCGCGGTGGTGCTGATCATCGCCCTCTGGATCATCAATTCCATGGGCGTCAAGCCCATGAAGCTGATGGGCTATCTCACCGGCACCCTGCTGTTCATCCCGCTGATCCTGTTCATGATCGTGCCCTTCTTCATGACCGGCTTCTCCTTCTCGAACCTGTCGTGGGGCCTGCTCGGGGCCGGCGGAAGCACCTGGGGCGCAATCCAACTCGGCCTGGTGTGGCTCTATCTGAACGCATGGTCCGCCTACGGGATCGAGGTGTGCGCAACCTTTGCACCCGAGTACCACGACACCGAACGCGACACCCAGAAGGCACTGATCCGCGCAGCGATGTTCTGTCTGGCCGTCTACGCCATCTTGCCCGTCGCGCTCGGCGGCATCGTCAGTCAGCAGGCCATGGCCGACGCACCCATGGGCTTCTATGCGGATCTTCTGCACCGCGAGGTCGGTGGAGCGCTCTCGAATGTCGTCATCGTCTTCATGATCGGCAGCTTCCTTCTGGGCATGAACGCCGCGAGTGCCGGTGGCGCCCGCACGCTCTACGGAATGGCGCGCAGCGGCATGACGATCACGTGGTTCGACCACGTCAACAAGCACAATGTCCCCAACCGCGGGATGTACGTCGACGTGGCCGCCAACATCTGTGCGGTGCTGTTCCTTCCGACGACGGTCGCGGTGCTCGCGGCAAGCAACATGGGCTACGTACTGTGCCACGTGTTCGCCCTCTCCGCTGTGCTGCTGCTGCGCAAGGACCGTCCCGGCCTGGCTCGCCCGATGCGACTGTCGACGCCGTGGCTGTGGGTGGCCGGCGCGCTGGCCGTGTTCAATCTGGTGATCCTGGTGGTCGGATCGACCTCCTTCTCCAAGACGGGCTACGGCGGCATCAACGAGTTCATCGTGGGGGTGAGCCTGCTGGTGCTGGGCTGCGTGCTCTACATCTACCGCCGCACGGTGCAAGACCGGACGCGGTTCACCATGCGCGATCACACCATGGACATCCCGGTGGTCGAGTCCACACCGGCAGCGACGGCGGGGGCATGACCATGGGCACCAGTGTTCCGGTCAACTTCCGATGTGGTTGCGGCACAGAGGCGTCGCATCCGATGACGGTGACGGCCACCGAGTGGACCTGCCCCGCATGCACGCGGACATGGCGTGCCGAGGGCAGCGCGGTGTCGGCGATTCTCGCCGGCGCCACCGAACTGCGCCTGCTCCGGCGCGGCGTATGGGCGGTCCTCGCACTCCTGGCGGTGGTGAGCGTGGTCCTCATCGTGATCAACCCCGCCTGGGCCGTAGGCCTCCCGGTTGTCGCGGGAATCGTGGCACTCATGGCCCGACCCACCTACCGCAAACGCCTCGAGCGCGCGAAACAGTTGGTGCGCAGCCCGATCGGCGTCCGCCCCGCGTAGCCGGGTCGGCCGGGCGTCACTCAGTGACCGGGGCGGCTGAACCCCGCATCGCTGCCGGGCGCAGACAGCTCAGCGAGCAGATATCCCGCCGAACACCGGCGCGAGGGCCGGTAGCGACCCGGTGATCAGCGCCAGCAGCTCGTCGCGACCGATCCGCCGATCGTGGAGCCATCCGATCGTGACCTCTTCCACGAAGGCGATCCACCCGAAGGTGCCCATCCGTGCCGTCGGGGTCACCTCGACGCCGAGGTGGGGGGCATATCGCAAGATGCGGTCGACCATCTCCTGTCGCGTCGCGTCGATCACCGCCCGCATCGCCGGGTCGGCACTCGAGGAGCCGCGGAGGAACGCGGTGTAGGCGAGTCGGTGTTCGCTGACGTAGTCGACAAACGCCGACAGCGACCCGGCCAGGATCGCCACCGGATCGCCGAGGGACTCGTCGGGTGCGGTCAGCGCGAGCATCCGCTCCCCCTGGGCGCGCGCGATCGCGACGTGGAAATCCTGCTTCGAATCGAAGTAGTGGAACAACAGCGCCCGCGACACACCGGCGACCTCGGCGATCGCGTCGATGGAGACCTCATCGAGCGGGCGTTGCGACACCATCTCCAGGCCCAGGTCGATGAGCTGCTCGCGACGGGCCTCCGGACTCATCCGGGTGCGCTTGGCTCGAGTCACCCGTCCAGTCTATGCCGATCTATTGATTCATGTTCAATAGCGTATTGACGGACGTTCAATAGGGTCCTAGGGTGACCTACATGACAACGCACGACGTCGAGATCGCCATCGTCGGGGCCGGCTTCTCGGGACTGGGCGCGGCCATCGCCCTCACGCGCAACGGTGACGACGATTTCGTCATCCTCGACCGCGGTACCGATTTCGGCGGAACCTGGCGCGACAACACGTATCCGGGCGCGGCTTGTGACGTCCCGTCGAACCTGTACTCCTACTCTTTCGCGCCGAATCCGGAATGGTCGAGGTCCTACTCGCATCAGCCCGAGATCCACCGCTACATCAACAGCGTCGCCGATCGTCACGGAATCCGGGACAAGACGCGTTTCGGCACCGAGGTCACCCGTGCCGAATGGGACGAGAGCAGCCTTCGCTGGCTGATCGACACGGCGCCCGCCGGATCCTCGGAGGGTTCACGCACCGGGGACGGAGTCGCTCGCTACCGCGCCCGGCACCTCGTCGGTGCCGTCGGACCGCTGTGTGAACCGAACCTCCCCGACATCGAGGGCATCGACTCGTTCGCCGGGACCGTGATGCACACCGCGCGGTGGGACAGCAGCGTCGAACTCGCCGGAAAGCGTGTCGCGGTGATCGGCACCGGCGCGTCGGCCATCCAGGTGGTGCCCGAGTTGGCCAAGACGGTCGAGCGTCTCGACGTGTACCAACGCACCGCTCCGTGGATCGTGCCGCGCACCGAGCGCCCCTACACATCGCTCGACCACTGGGCCTTCGAGCACATTCCCGGTCTGCAGAAGGCCAGTCGCGCAGGGATCTACACCTTCAACGAGTTCATCGCCTTCGGGATGACCTACGCCCCGGCGGCACTCAAGCCCGTCGAGGCGCTGGCTCGCGCCAACATCTTCCGCGGCATCCGTGACGCCACCCTGCGCGCCGAGGTCACCCCGCGTTTCGAGATCGGCTGCAAACGCATCCTGCGTTCCAACGACTGGTATCCCGCGCTCGACCGACCCAACGTCGATCTGGTCACCGACCCGATCGCGCGCATCACCCCGACCGGGGTGGTGACCGCCGACGGCACCGCGCGTGACATCGACGTACTGGTGGTGGCCACCGGCTTCCACGTCACCGACTCCCCCATGTTCGACGGCATCATCGGAGCCGACGGGCGCAGCCTGGCCCAGGTGTGGGCGGGCGGCGGCATGCAGGGATACAAGGGCTCGTTCGTCCACGGGTTTCCCAATCTGATGCTCATGATCGGTCCGTCGACCGGGCTCGGCCACACCTCGATGGTGTACATGATCGAGTCGCAGCTGAACTACCTGGTGGACTACGTCAAGACCGTGCGGCAGGCGGGCCTCACCCGCGTCGATGTCACCGCGCGTGCGCAGGACGGCTACAACGCGAAGATCCAGCAGACGCTGCGCTCGAGCGTCTGGGTGAACGGCGGGTGCTCGTCCTGGTACAAGGACGCACACGGCAACATCACGACGCTATGGCCCGGGTTCACCTTCAACTTCCGCCGTGCGACGCGGAAGTTCGACGTCGCCGCGTTCGACGTCACGCGAGGTGATCTCGACAAGCTCGATCAGCGGGCGGACAAGCTCGATCAGCGGGCGGACAAGCTCGATCAGCGGGCGGACAAGCTCGATCAGCGGGAAATTCCGCTGGTTGAGCCCCTTTCCGCTGGTTGAGCTTGTCGAAACCACCCCCACCGAGGAGAACAAACAATGAAGAACTTCCGCGACAAGGTCGTCGTCGTCACCGGCGCCGGGTCGGGCATGGGCCGCGATCTGGCCGTCCAGCTGGCCCGCCAGGGCGCCAAGCTCGCGATCTCCGACGTCAACCCGAACGGCCTGGCGATCACCGAGAAGCTCGTCACCGAGGTCGGTGCACCCGTGCACGCACAACTGCTCAACGTCGCCGAGCGTGAGGCGGTCCTCGACTACGCGGACACCGTGATGGCCCACTACGGCAAGGTCAACGTCGTCTTCAACAACGCGGGCATCGCGCATCACGGTGAGGTCGAACGCACCGAGTTCAAGGACATCGAGCGGGTGATGGATGTCGATTTCTGGGGAGTCGTCAACGGCACCAAGGCATTCCTGCCGCACCTCATCGCCTCAGGCGACGGTCACATCGTCAACACCTCGTCGCTGTTCGGCCTCTTGTCCGAGCCCGGTCAGGCCGCTTACAACTCGGCGAAATTCGCGGTCCGCGGCTTCACCGAGTCGCTGAACCAGGAAATGATGATCGCCAAGCATCCGGTGAAGGTGACCTGCGTGCACCCGGGCGGCATCAAGACCGCGATCGCCCGCAACGCCACCGTCGCCGACGAGTACGACCAGGCCGCCTTCGCCAAGTTCTTCGACCGCTACCTCGCCCGCACCTCGTCGGCGGACGCCGCCGCGACCATCATCAAGGGCGTCAAGAAGAACAGGGCCCGGGTGCTCGTCGGCGCCGACGCGATCGTGCTCGACCTGTGGGTCCGTCTCGTGGCCTCGAAATACCAGGGCATCGTGGCCTGGGTCACCAAACGCGTGTCCTCGACCTTCCACTGACCGGTACGTTTCCTCACCTCGGGCCCGTGCGAGTGCATTCCTCCCCGTAGGGTCGATTTACTCTGTGCAGGCTAGGCAAGCCAACCTACTCTGGTGAACGAGTACGAAACGAGTCCACACCGGACGGGAAACGAGGCGAACGAGGGATGACACTGAGCCGCGAGATCGTCACCGTCGCATTGAGCCAACTTCCCCTCGGGGTGTCGGCCACGGTGCACTCCTTCCGCGACGACTGTCCGCCCCAGGTTCGCCGCCGACTGATCAGCCTCGGGTTCGTCGCGGGCACCACGGTCCACAAGAGCCGGCGCGCCCCGCTGGGCGATCCGGCCGTGTACCGGGTGATGGATTACGAGATCTGTTTGCGCGCGCGCGAAGCCGACGCGGTGCTGTGCGAAGTACCGTCCTCATGAGCGACTGCCACACCCCGGGCGCCGACGCCTCATCGGTCGACGACGCCGGCGAAGCCGTCGAGAGTGTCGCGCTGATCGGTAGCCCGAACGCCGGCAAGACGTCGGTCTTCAACGCCCTGACCGGCCTGCGCATGAAAACCGCGAACTACCCGGGCGTCACCGTGTCCCGCTCGGTGGGCCGGTGCCGGGTCCCCGCCCTGGCCGGTGGCCGTTCGGCGGGCACAGCGGTGATCAACCTGGAGGACCTGCCCGGCGCCTACAGCCTCGATCCGATCTCGCCCGACGAGCAGGTCGTCGCCGATCTGCTCAACGACGACCTCACCGGCGCGCGGCGGCCGGACGCCGCGCTCGTCGTGGTCGATTCCACCGTGTTGCGCCGGTCGCTGAGCCTGGTCGCCGAAACCCTTGCCCTCGACATCCCCGTCGCCGTGGTCCTCACGATGACCGACGAGATGGAACGACGTAACGGGTTCGTCGATCCCGACGCCCTCTCCGACGCGCTCGGCGTGCCGGTCTGCGCGGTGATCGGCACTCGCAAACAGTCACTGGAACCGGTGCGCGAGTTGCTCGCCGACCCCGGGTCGTGGTCCCGCCCACCCGTGCCACCACCCACGGCCGAGACCCCGGAATTCGGCGACTGGGCCGACTCCGTGCTGTCACTGAGCGGATTCCGCGCCCCCGACAAACACACCACCACCACCGTCGTCGACCGGCTACTGCTGCACCCGGTGCTCGGTACCCTCGTGTTCCTGCTGGTGATGTTCCTGTTCTTCCAGGTGGTCTTCGCCGTGGCAGCCCCTGCCCAGGGCTGGATCGAGTCGTTTTTCGCGTGGCTGGGCACCCTCGTCGCCGACCACGTGACGCTGCCGGTGCTCGCCGACTTCCTGTCCACCGCGCTGATCGGCGGTGTGGGCAGCGTGCTCGTCTTCGTGCCGCAGATCCTGCTGATGTTCCTGCTCATCTCCGTCATGGAGAACATCGGCTACATGTCCCGGGCGGCGTTTCTCACCGACCGGGTGATGAGTCGCGCGGGTCTGGAGGGGCGCGCATTCGTCGCGATGCTGTCGTCGTTCGCCTGCGCGGTGCCCGGCATCATGGCCACCCGCACGATGCCGTCGTCGAAGGACCGGATCGCCACGGCGATGTCGGCGCCGCTGATCACCTGTTCGGCTCGGCTTCCCGTCTTCGTCCTGCTGACCGGCATGCTGATCCCCTCCGGTGCGCGGGTGGGACCGCTGCAGACCCAGGGCGTGGTGATGTTCGGTCTGTACCTGCTCGGTGGGGTGTCGGCGATGATCGCGGCGTTCGTGTTCAAACGCACCCGGTCGCTGCGCAGCGGTCTCATGCCCTTCTACATGGAGATGCCGCCCTACCGGGTGCCGTCGCTGAAATCGGTGCTGCTGATGATGTGGGACTCCACCCGGATGTTCCTGCGCAAGGTCGGCAAGATCATCCTGCTCACCTCCATCGTGTTGTGGCTGCTGCTCTCGTTGCCCGCCCACACCCAGCAAGCCGAACAGGTCCGCACTAGCACGGTGGCAACCCAGATCGCACAGGGAGCGTCCCGGGAGGACGCCGAGGCGGCGGGCGAGTCGGAGGCCCGGTCCTATGTGATGGAGAACAGCTTCGCGGCGTCGGTCGGCAAGTTCGTCGAGCCGGTCTTCGCTCCGTTGGGCTTCGACTGGCGCATCGACATCGGCATCGTCGGTTCGTTCGCGGCACGCGAGGTGGTGGTCTCCACGCTCGGTCAGATCTCTGCCGCCGAGGACCCCGAGGACCCCTCGGCCGCACTGGCTTCGATGACCTACACGCAGGGCCCCCACGAGGGCCAGAAAGTGTTCACCCCGCCGACGATCGTCGCGATGCTGCTGTTCTTCGTCTACGCCCTGCAGTGCATGTCCACCGTGGGTGCCATTCGGCGCGAGACCAATAGTTGGCGCTGGCCGATGACCGCGTGGACGTACATGTTCGTGCTCGCCTGGGTCGCCGGTTTCCTCGGGCACCAGATCACCGCGGCCCTGACCTGAGCCGATCACGATGAACCTCCTGCTGCTGCCGTCGGTCGATCCGGCCGCGCCCGCCACCATCCGATGGCGGGTGGGGCCCGGGTTGGTGCGCACCAGCGGCGACGTCGACGCCGCTCGGCTGCCCGCACCCCTGCGGCGGCTCGCCGACGAGGGGGTGCTGCGCCACGTGCGTCTGGAACCTGGTTCGGTGAGCACCACCGTCGCGGACCCGGCGCGCGCGGCCACCGACGGCGTCCGCATCCGCAGCGCCCTGTTCGAGGTCTTGTCGGCTCCCGGTGGCTGGCCCGACGACACGGCCGGTGCGGGTGCGCAGCCCGCCGAGGCCGCACGGCTGATGTCGGCGGCCGCCGACGCCGAACTCGCCGACGCCGTGGACTGCATCCTGCACGGTGAGGTGGCCGGCTACATCGCGTCGCACGGCGGGCACATCGATCTCGTCGACGTCAGCGACGGCGTGGTCAGCGTCTCGCTCACCGGCAACTGCCACGGTTGCCCGGCGGCAGGCCTCACGCTGGGTCGACATCTGGCCCGGCGCCTCGAACGTGAACCGGGTTTCCGGTCGCTGCGCCAGGTGTGAACCCCTGGCGTGAGCCGACGCCCTAGAGGCCGTGCTCGCCGAGCCAGGTAACCGCCAGGTCGTGGGGATTGGCACCGTCGGCCGCCGCGCGCGCCAGGGTGGCAAGATCCGCGGTGGTGATCTCGCCGGCCACCTTGTTGATCTGCTTCACCTCGTCGCGGGTCAGCGCGACGGTGCGGTAGACCGGCACGAGGTCTTCGGCCACCGGACCTTTCGGTGCCGCGATGGTCGTCTCCCCTGCTGCCTGCGTTGTCGCATCGGTGGAGGTCGGCGCGGCGCGGAGCGCGTGGACCGGCGGGGACGATTTGCCGGCGTCGGTGGTCTGCGCACCGGCCGCGTCGAGCGCACTGAGAACGCCGACGCTGCGGCCGGTGGCGATCCGCGTGAACGCGTCCTGCGTCGAACCCACGGTCTCGACCGGGCCGAATCGGCAACCGGCGGCGGCAAGGGCCGCCATCGTCGTCGGGTCGGGTTCACCGACGGTGACCACCGGCAGCCCGGCGGGCAGCCGGTCGCAGTCGGCCAGCGACGACGCATCGCTCGACGTGGCCAGCGCGGTGGACACGAACACCTGCGGCGCATCACTGACGGGCGTGGCATCTCCCACCGAAACACCTTGCGGCAAAGAGCGGTTGAGATCCGAGTACACCTCGTCGGACCCAGTGGGCGTCAGTTCCGGGGCGAGTGTGTGCAGGAGTTGACCGGTGAACGCCGGAAACAGATCGAGCTGTGCGCGGTCCATCTCCGCGAACAGGGTCACGTCGTCGCCGGTGCGGATGTCACCGGACACCGGAGTGCCGATGTTGCGCAACGCACCGGCGTAGATCTCGGCCATCACCCGCAGCGCCGGGTCGTCCGCGGTGCCCACGACCAGTTCCCGGTGCGGCGAACCGGCCGAGGAGCATCCCGCCACCAGCCCCACCCCGACGAGCGCGACGGTCACCGCCACGATCGCCGAACGCATCCGTTTCCGCACGGATCTCACCGTAGCGTGTGCCCTCGGGTCTCGATCGCGGCCCGACGGCCATGTCCGGGCCGGCCGCATTCACCCGGCCGCGTTGACGAATCCGGTCACCGAGTCGGCGATCAGCTGTACCGCAATCGCCGCCAGCAGCAGGCCTGCGATCTTGGCGAGCAGCGTGATGCCACCGGTCCCGAGGACGCGGATGAGAAATGTCGAGTAGCGCAGCACCACCGCCACCACGATGTGCACGCTGATGATGGCGGCGGCGATCGCGAGATAGCCACCGGCATCACCCTTGACCGCGCTCACCTGGACGATCACCGCCGCGATCGCTCCCGGACCGGCCAGCAGCGGTGTACCCAGCGGCACCAGGGCGACGTTGACGTCGTCGGCGGCCTGCGGTGACCCCACATTGCCCAGGCCGGTGAGCAGTTGGAGCGCCACCAGCAGCAACAGCAGACCACCGGCACCCTGCAGCGCGGGGATGCCGATGTGCAGGTAGGTGAGAATCGCCTTTCCGCCGATGGCGAAGATGGTGATCACCAGCAGACTCACCAGCGGCGCCTGCCACGCGGCGCGCCGGCGGTACTCGGGTGACCGATGACCCACCAGGCTGAGGAACAGCGGGATCTGTCCGGGCGGATCCATGATCACCAGCAGCGTGATCAGGGTCGTCGTGTACACCGTGACGTCGAAAGACACCCGCCGATCATAAGTTGCGGCGGCGGTCTGGCCCGGTGATGCGGCCACGATGGCGCGCGGCCGCGTCCCATCGCGCGGAGTAGCATCACCACGTGCCCTCGATGCCCCACCTCGGTCCGGGTGGGCGGGGACTGCGTCCCTTCCCGCGCGAACGCAAACCGCTCCCGCGCATCCCGGTGCCCGCGGCCCGGGCCGTCGTCGACTGCGCGGTGTACGTCGACGGCATCCGCCAGCACGGCCGGCTGACCTACCCCGAGGCGCTGGCGCAGGTACGCGAGACCGGTGAGGGGTTTGTCTGGCTCGGCCTGCACGCCCCCGACGACGAGCAGATGACCGGCGTGGCCAACGTGTTCGGCCTGCACGAACTCGTTGTCGAGGACGCGGTGCACGCCCACCAGCGCCCCAAGCTGGAGATCTACGACGACATGCAGTTCCTGGTGCTGCGCACCGTGAAGTACGTGGAACACGAGTCGATGGAGAAGGCCAGCGAGGTGGTCGAGACCGGCGAGATCATGGTCTTCACCGGCAGCGACTTCGTGATCACCGTCCGGCACGGCGACCACACTCATCTCTCGGGGCTGCGTCGCCGTCTCGAGGCCCGGCCCGAACGCCTGTCGCTGGGACCGACGGCGGTGCTGCACGCCATCGCCGACCTCGTCGTGGACAGCTACGTGGGAGTGACCGAGCGGATGGAGGTCGACATCGTGGCAACCGAGTCGTCGGTCTTCGGCGGAAAGGACCGCTGGCTCAACATCGAACCGGTGTACCTGCTCAAACGCGAGGTGCTCGAACTCCGCCGGGCAGTGACCCCGCTCTCGGGTCCGATGTCGCGACTGGCCGCACAGAATGCCATGGTGCCCAAAGAGATTCGGCGTCACTTCCGTGACGTGGCCGATCACCTCACCACCGTGATCGATCGGGTCATCGAATACGACGAGGTGCTCAGTTCGCTCATCGACGCGGCGGCGGCGAAGGTGAGCATCCAGCAGAACAGCGACATGCGCAAGATCTCGGCGTGGGTGGCGATCGGTGCGGTGCCCACCATGGTGGCCGGCCTCTATGGCATGAACTTCGACATCCTGCCCGGTATGCACGACCGGCAGGGCTTCGGTCTGATCTCGCTCGCGCTGCTGATCGTCTGCGGCGGGCTGTGGGTGGTCTTCCGTCGGTCCAATTGGCTGTGACCGTGCCGGTTGCGGTCACTGCCCGACGGCGGTTCTCGGCGTTGCGGTCACATGGTGGCCGGTGAGCGCGCCGGGTCGGCGATGTCGATACCCGCTTCGGCCCACGCCTCGCGCAACGCCTCGATCCCCTTGAGCCGCATCCATGCCGCCTCGTTGGCGGTGACCGGCACGGCCCGCAGGAACTGTACCGGTTCCAGTGGCTCGTCGAGCGCCATCGCACCCAGATCGTCTGCGGCGGTGACGAATGCAGTGAAAGGTGCGCCGTCCCACAATGGTTCACCGAGATCGAGCAGTGCGTCCGGCGCCAGGATCAGTCCCTCCACCGCCGGCGCGGCGGCGATGGTGGCCATCCGGCGGTGCAGGCCGGGCAGCGGTGCGCCCGCATGCATCCGTACCACGAGTTCTGCGCGCGGGCCGCGTACCGGATCGGGGTTGAGGTCGGTGGGGTCGGCCATCGGGTGCCGGGCGCATCCCACGGTCACGTAGATCACCTCGGAACCGGAGGTGAATCGCGCGACCTCGATCGGTTCCACACCCAGAAACGTCACCGATGCGCGCTGCGGCGCGGTCCCGAATACCTGCGCGAGATGACTGCTGATGGCGTCGGTGACCGAAGGACTCACGATGTCCACCGTAGTGGCCCGCATCAGGGTCGGGGCAGTCGGCGATGCAGCGGATTGGTGGTGACCGGGGTTCCTCGGCCGCGGCGACCCGGCAGAGCCGACACCACGGCCGGCGCATCCGCGGTGGCGCGGGTGGCATCGTGTGCTCGCATGGCCGCGCTGTTGCCGACCCCCAGCACGGGCGCGGCGATCGTGCGGCGTGCCGACGACCCGCACGTCGGACAAGGCACGTCGTCGGGTACCGCGGCCATCGAAAAGAGCTCTTCGACATCGCCACACGAGTCGGGACAACGGAACACGTAGGTCGGCACGAAGGGAGACTAACCCCATCGGCAATCCACACACCACCACTCAATCATCGTTCGCCCACAACGTCATACGTAATTAACGCGAACGAGCGACAATCGCGATATCGTCGATGTCGAATAATTCCATACGAAACTAATGTGTCCTTCGTGCCCGAGGAGATCTGTCATGCCCGAACTACTCTTCCCCCTCGACTCGTCCAAGCCGTTCACCGAGCAGCAGCTCGTCGGACACAACCGCTGGCACCCGGACATCCCCGCGGCGGTGACGGTGAAGCCGGGTGACACCTTCCGCGCGCATTGCCGCGAATGGTTCGACGGAGCCATCCACAACGACGATTCGGCCGACGACATCCTCAATGCGCCGCTGGCCGGAGTGCACTGCCTGTCGGGTCCGTTCGCGATCGAGGGCGCCGAACCCGGTGACCTGCTGATCGTCGACATCCTCGACGTCGGACCCATCCCGCAGGAGGATTCGGGGCCACTGGCCGGTCAGGGATGGGGCTACACGGGCATCTTCGCGAGGCAGAATGGCGGCGGATTCCTCACCGAGCAGTTCCCCGACGCCTACAAGGCCGTCTGGGATTTCGCCGGCCAGAGTGCCACCAGCCGGCACGTGCCGCATGTGAAGTACACCGGGATCGTGCACCCGGGCCTGATGGGCACCGCCCCGTCGGCCGATCTGCTGGCCACCTGGAACGCCCGCGAGGGCGCGTTGATCGCCACCGATCCCGATCGCGTGCCGCCACTGGCACTGCCCCCGCTGCCCGACAGCGCGATACTCGGCTCGCTGACCGGCGACGACTTCACCCGGGTGGCCGGCGAGGCGGCTCGCACCGCTCCCCCACGCGAGAACGGCGGCAATCAGGACATCAAGAACCTCACCAAGGGCACGCGGGTGTTCTATCCGGTGTTCGTTCCGGGGGCCAAGCTGTCGTTCGGTGACCTGCACTTCTCGCAGGGCGACGGCGAGATCACCTTCTGCGGGGCCATCGAGATGGGTGGCTTCATGGATCTCCACGTCGACCTCATCAAGGGCGGCATGGACACCTACGGTGTCCATGAGAACGCGATCTTCATGCCCGGCAACACCGATCCGCAGTACTCGGAGTGGATCGCCTTCTCGGGCACTTCGGTGACGCTCGACGGCGAACAGCGCTACCTCGACTCCGACCTCTCGTATCAGCGCGCCTGCCTGCACGCCATCGACTACCTCACCAAGTTCGGCTACAGCCCCGAGCAGGCGTACCTCCTGTTGGGCTCGGCGCCGATCGAAGGGCGCCTGTCCGGCGTGGTGGACATCCCCAATTCCTGTGCCACCGTGTACATTCCGACCGCCATCTTCGATTTTCCGGTGGCGCCGTCAGCGGCCGGTCCGGTGCAGATCGATCCCGGCATGGGTGCACCGCACGCCAGCTTCTGACCTCCCGGTCGAGCGTGCCCGGATCCGAGTCGAGCGTGCCCGGATCCCCGTCGAGCGTGCCCAGATCCGAGTCGAGCGTGTCCAAATCCCCGTCGAGCGTGTCCAAATCCCCGTCGAGCGTGCCCACATCCCCGTCGAGCGTGCCCACATCCCCGTGGCGGATTCAGCCCGTCGAGCGTGCCCAGATCCTCGTCGAGCGTGCCCGATGGTTTCGACAGGCTCAACCAGCGGGGGGCGCTCGACCAGCGGGGGGCGCTCGACCAACGGGGTGGTTTCGACAGGCTCAACCAGCGAAACGACGCTCAACCAGCGAAGCGACGCTCGACCAGCGAGGTGGTTTCGACAGGCTCAACCAGCGAAACGACGCTCAACCAACGAAGCGCCGCTCAACCAGCGGGGGGTGCTCGACCGGCGGGGTGGTTTCGACAGGCTCAACCAGCGAAGCGACGCTCGACCAGCGAGGTGGTTTCGACAAGCTCAACCAGCGAAGCGACGCTCGACCAGCGGGGGTGGTTTCGACAGGCTCAACCAGCGAAGCGACGCTCGACCAGCGGGGGTGGTTTCGACAGGCTCAACCAGCGAAGCGACGCTCAACCAACGGGGGTGCTCGACCAGCGGGGTGGGTCGCGTCAGCGCATCGAGTCCGCGGGCGAGAGCTCCGCGATCAGCGCGACGAGCCGGGCCGCGGGACCGTCCGGATCGGCGATCAGATCGGCAACCCCCTGCGAGCGGCCCACTTTCGCGCGGATGCGGGAGCACAGCGCGGCGCCGCGCCGTGTGACGAACACCAGCACTCGACGACGGTCGGTCTCGTCGACTTTACGAAGCACCAGATTGTCGTCGATCATGCCGTCGATCAGCCGGGTGAGGCTTGGTCCGGGCAGCAGGGTGATCGCCGCGAGCGCCGACATCGGTTCGCCCACACCACCTTCGAGTGCCGAGAGCACATGCCACTGCGTCGGCGTGAGACCGTCCAGATCGGCCGCGACCGCGTGGTCGAATTGCGCGGACGTCGCGGCGAGCACGCGCGAGAGCTCCTCGACGGCGGCGGCACGGGCGGCGGTGGAATGGTCCATGATGCCTCCAGCATACTGCCCAGCGCCCCGACCCGGTGCGGCAACAGGCGACATACGGTACCGTAGCTCAACGTCGAACACTGCACTCGCGCCGAAAGTTCCCGCCGTGGTCGAATTCCCGCATCATCCTTCTCGAGGCGTCGACGCCGTACCCTCATCGCATGCTGCCGATCACCGGTCGCGCATGTCGACGAACCGCTCGACCGTCGATATCGCGCTGGTGGTGCCGACGAGCGGGCCGGCAGGAATGTTCGGTCCCTCGTGCGAGGCCAGTGCCGAGCTCGCCCTCGCCGACATCAACGCGAGCGGCGGCATCCTGGATCGTCCGGTCCGCTTACACCTCATCGACGCGGGCGCGCCCTTGCCGGTGCTGTCGGCGACGATGGATCGGCTGATCGACCAGCGACTCGTCGACGGAGTGGTCGGCTGGCATCTGTCCAACGCGCGCAACGTGATCACCCCCCATACCGCGGGCCGCGTCCCGTACGTCTACACCACCTTCTACGAGGGCGGCGAGAGTAACGACGGTATCTATATGGTGGGTGAAACCCCCGAGCAGCAACTGTTTCCGGCGATGCGGTGGCTGCGTGAGCATCGGGGGGTGCGTCGCTGGTGCGTGGTGGGTAACGACTACGTCTGGCCGCGACGAACCGCGGCCGTCACCCGGTCGTTTCTGCATTCGGAGGCAATGGAATTCGCCGGCGACGCATTCGTCCCCCTCGGTGGCCGCGACTTCTCCCCCATGCTCGAACTGATCTCGCGTAGCGACGCCGACGGTGTGCTGGTGCTGATGGTGGGTGCCGACAACGCCGCGTTCAACCGCGCATTTGCCGCCGCCCACCTCGACGAGCGACACATCAGATTGTCGATGATGGTCGGCGAGGACGTGCTGTGTGCGAGCGGCCCCGAGAGCACACGCGGATTGTTCACCGCCTGCGGCTATTTCGAGAGCATCCCCACCGCGGCGAGCCTCGACTTCGGCGGTCGCTACACCGCGCGGTTCGGCTCGGCGGCGCCGGCCCTCAACAACATCGGAGAGTCCTGCTACGAGGGCCTGATGTTGCTGTCGTCCCTGGCGCGTGCCGCGCGCGATCTCGACACCGAGGCGATTCGTCGCGCTGCTCCCGGCGTCACCTACTCCGGTCCACGCGGCGCAGTGGAGATGCGCGGCAGCCACACCCACCAGCCGGTCTTCCTGGCCGACGCCCACGACATGGAGTTCCAGGTGATCACCGAACTCGGTGCGTAGAAGTCGACCACCCCGGCGAGGGCCGAAAACGTCGTCGCGGCACGATCAGACCCACCCGCCACAGCGATACCGCCGCATCGGGGCTTCCCGACGCGGCGGTATCGGCCGCCTTCGTCTGATCAGGTCATCGCGGGCGAGATCTGCGACTTCAGTTCCTCGGGACTCACGGTTTCGGTGTATCCCGGTTTCTTGCACATGTCGTGGCAATCCTTGGTGAGAGTGCACGTCAGTGACGACACGGGACCGTGATGGAACGGGCAGTCGTGCACCATGTCCGGCAGTTCGTAACGCTTCTGGTCCACCACGTCGAGCAGGGTTTGGGCCGCGTAGGCCGGTTCCTCCTCGATCTCCTCACGGATCGGGTTGGGTCGGGCGAGATAGTACTTACCCTTGGTGCCGATACAGATCAGCGGTGACAGGATGAACGAGACGGCCAGTGCAAGGTACGGCGACCAGGCCGCCATGAAATCGCCGAACATGTTGTAGAACGCCATGATCGAGAGCACCGAACCGGCCAGCATCGAGAAGAATCCGACCGGATTGATCGAGTACAGGTAGGCGCGCTTGAACTCCACGTAGGACGGACTCAGCTTCAGCAGCGGCTTGTTGATCACGAGGTCGGCGACGATCGCGCCGATCCAGGCGATCGCCACGTTCGAGTAGAAGCCGAGGATGGTGTTGAGAACGGCGAACATGTTGCTCAGCATCAACGCCAGCGCGATCGCGATGTGCAGGCCGAGATAGACCACGCGACCCGGGTGCACATGCAGCACACGGCTGAAGAAGTTCGACCACGACAGCGACCCGGAATAGGCGTTGGTCACGTTGATCTTGACCTGCGACAACAGAACCATCAAGGTGGCGAGCGCCAGTGCGACGGCGTCGTTGTGGATCACCGAGCCGAACCCCCCGAGGAACTGCTCGATCGGCTCGGTGGCCGCGGTGAAGCCGACCTTGCCGGCGACGTAGAAGCACAGGAACACACCGCAGATCTGTTTGGCCGCACCGAGAATCACCCATCCCGGGCCTGCCGCGAGCACCGCGGTCCACCAACGCACCGGGCTCGTCTCGGACTTCTCGGGCATGAATCGCAGATAATCGACCTGTTCGCCGATCTGCGCGATCAGCGAGAGCGCCACGCCCGCACCGGCACCCACCCCGATGGCCGTGACCCGGGAACTGCCACCGTCGCCCGCCCACGTCAGGAATCCGTTGAATCCCTCCGGGTCGGCGACGGCGATGAAGACGATGGGCAGGATGAACAGGATCAGCCACAACGGTTGCGTCCACACCTGGAACTTCGCCAGTGCCGTCATCCCGTACAGCACCAGCGGGATGATGATGAGTGATCCGATGATGTATCCCACCGGGAGCGGGATGTGGAACGCACGCAACATCGCCTGCGCCATGATCGATCCCTCGAGGGCGAAGAAGATGAAGCAGAAACTGGCGTAGATGAGGCTGGTGAGGGTCGATCCGAAGTAGCCGAAGCCGGCGCCCCGGGTCAGCAGATCCATGTCGATGTTGTACTTGGCTGCGTAGTAGGCGATGGGGATGCCGGTCAGGAAGATCGTCACGGCCGCAACCAGGATGGCCACGATCGCACTGGCCGATCCGTGC
This sequence comes from Gordonia sp. NPDC003425, assembly GCF_053588635.1. Classification (NCBI taxonomy): domain Bacteria; kingdom Bacillati; phylum Actinomycetota; class Actinomycetes; order Mycobacteriales; family Gordoniaceae; genus Gordonia; species Gordonia sp. NPDC003425. The sequence goes on from NZ_JBSFQI010000003.1 coordinate 80,256, forward strand.
GCCACCGCGATCGACGCCCCGATCGAATAGTCCGCGAGGTACGCGATGCCGCCGAGTGCCGCGACAGAACACGCCATGGGCGACCATTTGCGGAACGATTTGGGCGCGTATCGCAGTGAGTAATCCTCGATGGTGTCCTGCGAGGCCCAATTGACAAACCGCTGGTAGGGGCTGGTACCCGGCGGCGATGGCGTCGGGTGGACCTGGATCTCGCCGACTGGCTGTTCGGATGAGGTCATGGGAACTCTTTCCGTTCTGTACGAATCTGGCCGTCACCAGGGCACCGACGACCTGTGCAGACGGGGGCTGTGACCGGATTTGCCCGAGTCAGGGGAAAGCTAACACGGTTACTTCCATATGGCACTACTCCAAATGGAACGTTACGGGTGCGACACAACGCGTTTACACACCGATCCAGTTTTTCGAAATCGTTGCGCCAGAACGAATATCGGACCTCACGTTAAAGAGATGGTAAACCCGATGGTGCGGCGTCCGTTTCCGCCGCCTCCGACGTCAGCATGCCCACGAAACCGGACACGAATGCCCGCACCGAACCGCGATAGCCTGGAGAAATGGTGCGGGTACTCGCGGTGGCCGACGAGGTGGTCGACACGCTCGCCTTCGGCATCGGAATCGAGGGACGGCCCGAGCTCATCCTGGGTGCGGGCGATCTCCCGTTCGATTACCTGGAAACCCTCGCAGCACTTTACGACGCCCCGTGCGTCTATGTGCCCGGCAACCATGACCGGGATCTCCGCGGATACCGACGCGGCCGCAGCGGCTGGACCATGGCCGGTCTGCCCGCGGGCGACCCGGGCCCGCGGGGAGCGATCAATGCCGACGCCCGCACGGTGACCGTCGCCGGACTGCGCATCGCCGGACTGGGCGGCAGCGTCCGCTACAACGGTGGCCCCAACCAGTACACCGAGGTGGCTCAACGTTGCCGGAGCACGAAACTGCGCGTGGCCACCGGTTTACGACACATCCGGCCCGACATCCTGCTCACGCACAGCCCCGCACGCGGCATCGGCGACGACACCGACGGCCCACACCGCGGCTTCGCCTGCTATCACGGTCTCGTCGACGCCCTCGACCCGGCGCTGCTGGTACACGGACACATCCACCCGCACGGCAGCCGACCACCGGACCGAATGATCGGCGACCACACCATCTCGATGAACGTGGTGGGCTATTGTCAGTTCGACATCGAGCCCGGCAGCCAGGATTTCACCATCGTGAGACGACGATATGGCGCGTGACACCGGATTCCCGGACGCGGACGCACAAAACGACTTCGCGCGTATGCGACGCCAGGCCGAACTCGCCCGCCTGACACACTGGTTCACCCGAGCGCCCAACGACGTCAACACCATCCTCCCGTTCGACGAGGTGGTGGCCGCGCTCGGCCGCACCGGTGAGACCGCACTCGGGTTGCAGCAGGTGGAGGTCGCCTCCATCGTCGGAAGCGTCGACCGCACCAAGGATTTCGACAAGTACTTCCGGCCGACGTCGTCCCGTATCCGCGAACGTTGGCAACGACTCGCTGCCGCACAGCGCCGGGGCGCATCACTACCCCCCGTGCAGTTGTACCGAATCGGCTCGATGCACTTCGTCGTCGACGGACACCATCGGGTCTCCATCGCGATCGCACGCCATCTGCACACGATCGACGCATATGTGACCGAGATCCACACGCGCATTTCGCCCGACGACATCAATGCGCCCTCCGACCTGGTTCTCAAGGATCATCGCCGGCTGTTCCTGGCTCGCGTGCCGCTGGTGGGTTCGCAGGCCGATGCGATCCGGCTCAGCGATCCCTTCGACTACGCCGAACTCGCCGAAGCGGTGGAGGCGTGGGGATTCCGGCTCACCCAGGAGGTCGGTGACTACCTCGGTCGCTCGGAGGTGGCGCGCCGCTGGTTCGGTGAGGAGTTCCTGCCGGTGGTCCGGATGGCACGGCGGGCCGAGGTGCGCCCCGAGATCGAGAGTGACGCCGAACTCTACATGTGGCTGGCCGGCGAACGGTATCGCCTGGTCCGCAAACACATATGGGACGACAACATCATCCACGAACTGCGCGACACCCCTCGTCGCCGCAGGCGGTAGCGCACACCCGCGCGCCCGCCGCCCCGCGGCCGGTCAGTGGCGACGGCGCAGCGACGCTCCCGACTGCTGATCGAACACGAGCACGCGCGAGGGCTCGTAGAACAGTTCGAGCTGCGAACCACGCGACGCCGTCGATTCCGGGGACAGCCGCGCCACCATCTCGCCGGTGCCGAAATCGGTTCCCGCATCGGCCGACAACTCGGCCAGAGCGTCGTTGGACGCACCGCCGGAATCGAGCGTGAAGTACGCGAACTTGTCCGAACCCATCGATTCGAGAACGTCGACGGTGGTGCTGAACGTGGCGCCACCCGAACGCACCGACGACTCCACCAAGGCGGCATCCTCGAGTTGCTCGGGCCGAATGCCGATGAGCACCTCTCCGGTGGAGCCCGCTTCCTTTGCGGCGGCGGCGATCTCGCTGTGGTCGGTCAGCGTCAGGGTGCCGATCGGGGTGTCGATCGAGTCCGCGGTGAGTTTGCCGGGCAAGAAATTCATCGCCGGGCTGCCGATGAACCCGGCGACGAACACGTTGACCGGATCGGAGTAGAGCTCCTGCGGGCTGCCCACCTGCTGGATGTAGCCGCTGCGCATCACCACCACACGATCGCCGAGCGTCATCGCCTCGGTCTGATCGTGCGTCACGTACACGGTGGTGGTGTTCAGTCTGCTCTGCAGGCGTGAGATCTCCGCGCGCATCTGCACGCGCAGCTTGGCGTCGAGGTTCGACAACGGCTCGTCCATCAGGAACGCCTTGGGGTGACGCACGATCGCACGCCCCATCGCGACACGCTGACGCTGGCCGCCGGAGAGGTTGGAGGGCTTGCGATCCAGGTACGGTCCCAGGTCGAGGATCTTGGCCGCCTCATCGACCTTCTCCGCGATCTCCGCCTTCGACAGCTTCGCCAGCGTCAGCGGGAACGCGATGTTCTCACGCACACTCATGTGCGGGTAGAGCGCATAACTCTGGAACACCATCGCGATGTCGCGGTCTTTGGGCGCGCGTTCGTTGACCCGCTCGCCGCCGATGCGGAGTTCGCCGGAGCTGATGTCCTCGAGGCCCGCGATCATGTTGAGCGCCGTGGACTTTCCGCAACCCGACGGACCGACGAGGATGATGAACTCGCCGTCGGCGATCTCCAGGTTGAAGTCGTGCACCGCGGTGGTGCCGTCCGGGAACTGTTTGGTGACGTGGTCGAGCACGATGTCTGCCATGGGACTATCCCTTCACCGCGCCGGAGGTCAGCCCGGCCACGATTCGACGTTGGAAGAACAAGACAAAGATGATGATCGGGATGGTGATCACCACCGCGGCGGCGGCGATCGATCCGGTGGGTTCCTCGAACTGGGAACTGCCGGTGAAGTTCGCGATCGCCACGGGTGCGGTGATCGCTCGTTCGGTGGACGTCAGCGACAATGCGAGCAACAGGTCGTTCCAGGCGAAGATGAACACCAGGATGGCCGCGGTCACCACGCCGGGTGCCGCCAGCGGCACGATCACCTTGCGGAACGCCTGCGACGGTGTGGCGCCGTCCATCTTCGCCGCCTTCTCCAGCTCCCACGGGATCTCCCGGAAGAAGGCCGAGAGCGTGTAGATCGCCAGCGGCAGCGCGAAAGTGATGTACGGCAGGATCAGGCCGATCCAGGTGTCGAAGATGCCCAGACGCCGCTCGATGTTGAACAGCGGTGTCACCAGCGAGATCTGAGGGAACATCGCGATCAGCAGTGCAGCACCGATGAGTGCCTTCTTGCCCGGAAAGTCCAGGCGCGCCACCGCGTAGGCGGCCATCGTGCCCAGCGTGACCGCGATGAGCGTGGTGATCAGCCCGATGCCGATGGAGTTGCGCAAGGCGCTGGTGAAGGCGCTGGTGTCGAAGATGCCCGAGTAGTTCGAAAGCGTCCACTCCTTCGGGATGAAATTCCCGTCGGTCACGCTCGACGGCGGCTTGAACGACAAGCTGATGATCCACAACAGCGGAATGAGCGCGTAGAGGACGACGACGACGTTCGCGATCGTCCACCAGAACTTGGATTTGGCGGTGGTGCGCACGACGACCTACCTCTCGACATTCTCGGAGCCGGGCGCCGCGGTGCCGAAGCCCTTGATGAACACGAAGGCGATGATCGCCACACAGAAGAAGATCAGGATCGAGATCGCAGACCCCACACCGAGGTTGAACGCACGGAACAGGTTGTTGTAGCCGAGCATCGACACCGAGCCGGTGTTGTTGTTACCCGCGGTGAGCACGTAGATGTTGTCGAAGATGCGGAACGCGTCGAGCGTACGGAACAGCAACGCCACCAGGATCGCCGGCTTCATCAGCGGAATGATGATGCGCCACAGTCTCGTCCACGCTCCCGCACCGTCGACCTCGGCGGCCTTGAGCATGTCGTCGGGCACCAGCGCGAGTCCGGCCAGAAGCAGCAGCGCCACGAACGGCGTTGTCTTCCACACCTCGGCGAGGACGATGATGCCCAGCGACGGCCAGTGCTGGGTGAGCGGCGCAGACCCGTCGGGTAAGAGGTTCGCGAGGTAGCCGGTGCCCGGCGTCCACGCGTAGTACCACGAGAACGCGGCCGCGACCGTCACGATGCCGTACGGAATCAGCACCAGGGTGCGGATGGTGCCGCGCCCGAAGATGGTGCGGTGCATGACCATCGCGAGGGCGAAGCCCAGCACGAACTCGATCGCCACCGACACCACCGTGATGCCGACCGTGACGAAGAACGCCTGCCACCAGAAACTGTCGCCGAGCACCGTCACATAGTTGCTGAACCAGACGAACTCGCGTTCACCCGGCGCCGACAGGCTCGACTTGTTCAGCGACAGCCAGAAGGCGTAGACGATGGGGTATCCGGTGACGACGAGCATCAGGAGCACGGCCGGCGCGATCAGCCAGAAGGCCAGTCGCCGTTCCTCCTTCTTGCCCTCGCTGATCGCCTTGGTCTTCGGTTCACGCAGCGCGGGCTGCTTCCGATCGGCGGTGGCGGTGGCAGTCGCGGCGGGTGCGGACACCGCGGGCGACGCGGCAGACGCGGGCGACACGGCCGATCCCGCGGTGCTCACCCGTTCGGGCGGTGTCCACGCATCCGAATGCACGGTCTCGCCATAGGAACCCGGACCACCCTGCGTCGGGGCGTCGTTGTCGACTGCGCCGTCATCGGAGGGCAGCGCGTGCCTGCCGTGCGGGCGCTCCTGCGGATCGTCACCAGGAGACTGGCCTTCACCGGTCGTCATGGAATCAGTCCCTTTCCGTCGATGGCGTTTTGTACCGCCTTGGCGAGCACATCCACCTGGGTTTCGGGATCCCACGAACCCACCGGCGACAGCTTCGCCTGCAGCAACGTGGAGATCGCCTGATAGTCGGGAGATTTGGGACGCAGTGCCGCATGCTCGGGCTCGAGCTGCCGCTTGATCTCATCGGCCATCGGATAGGCGGCGCGGAAGTCCGGGTCGTTGTAGAGCGACGCGATGACCGGCGGTGTGCCCGCGTCGATCGAGTAGAACTTCTGCGCCCGCTCGTTGGTGATGCACATCGCCGCCTGGAACGCGAGATCCTTCTGCTGCGAGGTGGTGGCCACCGCGACGTTCAGACCGCCCAGGGTGGTCTTGGCGGGCAGCCCGCCGCCGACACCCGGATACGGAGCGAAGTTGAACTTGGTGCGCACCAGATCGTTCACCGGTGCCAACTGGGCGTCGGTGGGCGGATTGTCGCTGTTGGAGATCAGGCTGTTGTACCTGGTCATCTCGGGTAGGAACGGGACGCTGCCCGCGGCCGAGTTCTCCCGCATCGACGCCAGCACGAACGGCCAGTTGACCTGGTAGATGGCGCGACCGGACTCCATACCGAGACGGGACGCCCCCTCGTCGGAGTTGGTGAGCGAGGGATCGGCACCCGGTGCGGTCGCGATCAGCTTCAGGATCTGCAGCGCCTTGACCGTTGCCGCGCGGTGCTCCGGGGTGTCGTTGAGGGTCTGCTTGTTCGGGTCGTCGGGGCTCACCACGGAACCGCCCGCACTGGCGAGCACGGAGTTGAACCAGACCATCAGGCCCTCATACTGCCTGCCCTGCACCATGATCCAGCTCGGACCGCCCTTGGCCAGGCTCCGGGTGGCGTCGGCCACCATGCCCTCCCAGGTGTCGGCGGGGGTTGATTTGCCGAGTGTGTCCTGCAGGACGTCCTTGCGGTACCAGAGCAACTGGGTGTTGGTCCAGATCGGGATGGCGTACAGATGACGTTCGTCGTCCGACGGGGTCTTCCAGATGGCGGTCTCGAGTGGGCCGCCCAGCGTGCGGGCGGTGACCTCGGTGGCGTACTTCTCCGGCACCGGCTCCACCCAGCCCGCATCGGCGAACTCGGCCGTCCACACGACGTCCATGCCCATGAGGTCGAGGCTCTTGTCGTTGCCCGCGAGTCGCCGCGCGAGCTGCAGGCGCTGGTCGTCGGCGGACTTGGGCAACGGCGTGGTGACGATGCGGTATTTTCCGCCGGATTCCTGTGAGCACTTGTCGGCCATCGAGGCGATCGACGTGGCACCGTCGGCGGGCGGATACAGATTGAGCACGCCGGCGGTGTACCCGGCGCCGCAGGCGCTGACGAGCGGGATGCCCGTCGCCATGGCGGCGAGCGCCACGATCGTTCTGGCCCGGAACCGTCCGGAGCCCTTCCGCTTCTCGCGACGTGTTGCGTCGACCCTGCCGATATCGCTCCGCACGCATCCTCCTCGAAGTCGCACGCAGTTCAGCACACGTCATCGTGTGCCGCTCGGAGGATACGCTAGCCGCGAGTAGACGTGACCCGCAACACAATCGGCATACCCGTGCCACATCTCTCGAATCGAGACCGGACCGTGGCCGAAACCGCCGGTGATGCGTTCGGCTGAATCAGGGATTCAGACGGGCCAACATGTCGCGGGCCTTCTCCGCGCTCTTGGGGTCACAGAGCACGTCGTAGCGTCCCGCCACCAACTGCATCGTCGACGCGAAGTCACGCTGGCCGCGGGTCGCCGCGTACGGGATGGTCGTGGAGATCACGCCGAAGATGACGCCGCCGACGAGGCCGAAGATGATGGGTGCCAGCGGATTACCGGTGAACACGATGGACACCAGCAGACCGAAGAACAGACCGAGCCACGCGCCCGACACGATGCCGCCGCCGATCACCTTGCCCCACGTGAGCCGTCCCAAAACCCGCTCCACCTGCATGAGGTCGACACCGACGATGGTGACGTCCTCCACGGTGAAGTTCTCGTCGGAGAGGTAGTCAACGGCGCGTTGCGCCTCGGCGTACGTGGCGTACGAACCGATCGGCCATCCTTTCGGTGGTGTGGGCAGGCCCGGGGTCTGCCGTCCGGGACGCATCGGGTTGGTCATGTCGTGTCCTCCGCTCGCAACTACCCTTACCCCCATGGCGTCGGTGAGCAAGGTGTTCGTGGCCAGATTAGTCGGATTGGTGGTTCTCGGCCCCGACGGCGAATCCATCGGCCGTGTTCGGGACGCCGTTGTCGCGGTGCGTCTACCCGGCCAGCAGCCCCGAGTCCTCGGTCTGGCGGTCGAACTGGCCACCCGGCGACGCATTTTCGTGCCGATGTTGCGGGTCACGGCGATCGATCCGACAGCGGTGACTCTGAACACCGGAAACGTGAGTCTGCGGCGGCTGAATCTTCGCCCGGGCGAGGCGCTTGCGATCGGGCAGATCCTCGAGACGCGCGTGCGCGTCGACGACCCCGATCTCGCCGACCTCGCCGGGATCGACGTCACCGTGGTGGATCTGGGACTCGAGCGCACCCGTACCCGCGACTGGGTGATCTCGCGCGTCGCCGTACGTCCGGTGCGCCGCGGACTGCGTCGCGGCGAGACCCATGTGGTGGACTGGAGTCACGTCCACGGCCTCACCCAGAGCGCTCTGGAACTACCGGGACAGGGTGTCGCACAAGCTTTGTCGCAGTTCGAGGGAATGCGGGCAGCAGATGTGGCCAACGCGCTGCGCGAGTTGCCGCCCAAGCGCCGCGACGAGATCGCGGCGGCATTCCACGACGAGCGGCTGGCCGACGTGCTGCAGGAGTTGCCGCCCGACGACCAGACCGAACTGTTGAATCATCTGGGCGTGGACCGTGCCGCCGACGTGCTCGAGGCGATGGACCCCGACGACGCCGCCGACGTGCTCGGGGAGTTGTCGACGAGCGAGGCCGAGTCGCTGCTGGCCCGGATGGATCCGCAGGAGTCCGAACCCGTCCGCCGATTGCTGATCCACTCCCCCGACACCGCGGGCGGCCTGATGACCCCAGAACCTTTGATCGTCACCGCAGCCACCACGATCGCCGAGGCGCTGGCACGGGTGCGTGACCCCGACGTCACCCCCGCCGCGGCCAGCATGATCTTCGTGGTGCGGCCACCGACGGCCACGCCGACGGGCAAGTATCTGGGGTGCGTCCACCTGCAGGCGCTGCTGCGCGAGCCGCCGGCCAACATTGTCGGCGGCATCCTGGACACCGACCTCGCGATGCTCAACCCGGAGGACTCACTGGAAACCGTGACACGGTACTTCGCCACCTACAACCTGGTGTGCGGTCCCGTGGTCGATGACGGAAACCATCTGCTGGGTGCGGTCAGCGTCGACGACCTACTCGACGAGTTGCTGCCGCGCGACTGGCGTGAGACCGAACCCGACGACGTGGATGAAGCCGAGTCCGACGCGGGCTCAAGCGGAACCCCGGAGGTGCGCACATGAGCGATCAGAGTGGGCGCCGCCTCGACACCCCCCGGGACCGTCGTCGGCCCTCGATCCACGTCGACACCGATCTCATCGGCGTGTACGCCGAGCGCATCGCCCGGTTCCTGGGAACCGGGCGCTACCTGGCGATCCAGACCGTGATCGTGATCGTCTGGATCGCCATCAACCTCAGCTGGGTGGCGCTGCGTTTCGACCCCTACCCGTTCATCCTGCTCAATCTCGCGTTCTCCACGCAGGCCGCATACGCCGCACCGCTCATCCTGCTCGCCCAGAACCGTCAGGAGAACCGCGACCGCGTCGCGCTCGACGAGGACCGTTCGCGCGCCGCGCAGACAAAGGCCGACACCGAATTCTTGGCCCGTGAGCTCGCCGCCGTGCGCCTCGCCGTCGGCGACACCGTCTCGCGGGACTATCTACGCAGGGAACTCGACGACCTCCTCGACGAGCTGACCGAGCGACTTGAGGCCCGCGCCAACGGGCTGGACGCACCGGCCACCGACCGATCCGTTCAGCGTCACGGACACCCGGAGGATCGTCGGCCCCGGACGCGGTGACCTGCGTAACTCCCACGCTCTGTTGAACGATCAGATGCGTATGGTGAACTCTTGTCGGGTTCCGCATTTGGGACACCCGACCCATATGTATGGTGGGTCACAGTGTGCCGGGGTGATCGCGGTGTCAACAGGTTGCAGTGCTGATCGCCTCCGGACCGCTCGTTACGCGAGTACGGGGGTCCGCGCGGGGTCGTCCGCTTGGTGTGTCGACGGCCGATGTGGGCGACAAGGCGATCACGAGGTGACGGAGTGACGGTGACGGGGTTGGCGACGCGACCGGGAGGTACCGGTCAGACAGGTGTGCGGGCATGAGAGCACCGCGCATCCTGCGCCGCGCCACGGGGCCGCGTCGTCCCGGTATCCCCCGTCGAGTGCTGACCGCGGGCACCGGCGGCACGCTGCTGGCCGCGATGGTGCTGGCCGCGGCGACGTCGAGCGCGCAGGGCGGCGTTCCCACGCCGTCGGCGGCACCGCCGAAACCGGTCGTGCTGGCCGAGGTCGCTCTCGCCGAGCCGGTCGCGCTCCTCGGTTTCGCCCCTCCACCGCAGCGTCCGGCGCAGTCGGTCGCCGACGTCGCGCCGCAGTACCGTGTGGCCGCCGACCTGCCGACCGGCCCCCTGGGCATTCCCGGCATCGTCCTGCAGGCCTACAAGCTCGCCGCCAACCGGATGGCCACCGAGCAGCCGCAGTGCAAGCTGCCCTGGTTCCTCCTCGCGGGTATCGGACGGATCGAATCCAATCACGCGTCGAACGGCTCGGTGGACCAGTACGGCACCACCATCAACCCCATCGAGGGTCCGGTGCTCGACGGCTCGCTGGCCGGCAACGAGGTGATCCGCCACGGCGGCGGATACGCGCGGGCCATGGGGCCGATGCAGTTCATTCCGAGCACCTGGGCCTCGTGGGGGGCCGACGCGAACGGCGACGGCAAGGCCGACCCCAACAACGTTTTCGACGCCACCTACTCCGCCGGCAGGTATCTGTGCGCCGGGTTCGCCGACATCATGACCGACAAGAACAAGGTCGCCGCGGTGTACCGGTACAACCACTCGATGGATTACGTGGCCAACGTCCTCGCCTGGGCGGGCGCCTACGCCACCGGAGTGATGCCGACCAACCCGATTCCCGAGCCCAAGCGGCCCCCCTCCTCGAAGGCGTCGACGTCCAAGCCGTCGGCACCGTCATCCACTCCGGGCACCAGCTCGGACACCTCGTCGACCACACCGTCGACCACCACCCCCACCCAGCAGTGCCTCGGACCGATCTGCCTGCCGCCGGGTATCACCCTGCCCGGTCAGCCGGCACCTGCTCCGGCACCCTCGCCCAAGGCCAAGCAGGCTCCGGGCCCCTCACCCACGCCCACACCGACGCGGTAGGGACGCGGGAGCGCCCGCGATCGGTGCCCCGGCGCCGGCGCTAAGCTGGCGGAGATGACTACCGGAGTGCTTCCCACCGAATCGGCGATCCGTGCCGCACTGAGCAAGGTCAACGATCCCGAGATCGGCAAACCGATCACCGACCTGGGCATGGTCAAGTCCATCGCGGTCAACGACGACGCCAGCGTCGACGTGACCGTGTATCTGACCACCTCGGGATGTCCGATGCGCACCGAGATCTCCGGCCGCGTGCAGGCCGCGGTCGCCGACGTACCCGCGGTCGGCGCGGTCCGGGTGGATCTCGACGTGATGGACGACGAACAGCGCACCGAACTGCGCAAGAAGCTGCGCGGCGACAAGGCCGAACCGGTGATCCCCTTCGCCCAGCCGGGTTCGCTGACTCGCGTCTACGCGGTGGCGTCGGGCAAGGGCGGTGTCGGCAAATCGTCGGTGACCGTCAATCTGGCCTGCGCTCTGGCCGAGAAGGGGCTGTCGGTCGGCGTGCTCGACGCCGACATCTACGGGCATTCGGTGCCCCGCATGCTCGGCAGCGACGCCAAACCCACGCAGGTCGAGAAAATGATCATGCCGCCGAACAGTCACGGCGTGAGGTTCATCTCGATCGGCCAGTTCACCGACGGCAACACCCCGGTCACCTGGCGTGGCCCGATGCTGCACCGTGCGCTGCAACAGTTCCTGGCCGACGTGTACTGGGGCGACCTCGACGTGTTGCTGCTCGACCTGCCGCCCGGCACCGGCGACGTCGCCATCTCGATCGCGCAGCTCATCCCCGGAGCGGAGATCCTGGTGGTCACCACACCTCAGCAGGCGGCCGCCGAGGTGGCCGAACGCGCCGGGGCGATCGCCCTGCAGACCCGGCAGAAGATTCTCGGCGTGGTGGAGAACATGTCGTGGCTCGAACTCCCCGACGGCACCCGGATGGAACCCTTCGGGTCCGGCGGCGGCGAGAAGGTGGCCGAACGGCTCAGCCGTGCGGTGGGCGCGACGGTGGAACTGCTCGGACAGATCCCGTTGGAAACCACCCTGCGCGAGGGCGGCGACAGCGGGGTGCCCGTCGTGTTGTCGGCGCCGGAATCGGCGTCGGGACGTGCCCTGCGCGCGGTCGCCGACCGGCTGGCGGTGCGGCGGCGCGGCCTGGCCGGGATGAGCCTGGGCATCGACACCACCCGACGGGGCTGACCGGCTGGCTTGTGCCGTATTTCGGTGTCACCTGGTGACTCCGATCTACGGCACTAGGGCTCCGACAGCGGTCAGGTGGCGTCCCAGTCGGTGACGTCGTGGCGTCGCCGTTCGCCGCCTCCGGACGTGTCGGTGGGTTCGGTGGTGGGCAACGGCGCCGACACCGGCTTGATGGGCGGTGTGGCCACGCGATCACGGTCGACGGTGGTGGCACTCTCACCGCTGGTGAACACCGAGGTGTCCCCGTCGAAGAGATGCTTGGTGATCAGGGCCTGCGGCGTCATGCCGCGCAGGTCATTGAGATCGGACAGCGGTTTGCGCAGATCGTCGAACTCGGGACCGAGCTCGTTCTTGAGTTGATCGGTGGCGCCGGTCGCGTACTCGCGCGCCTTGCGCAGCGACTGCATGGTCCAGCTCACCGCACCGGGGAGTCGCTCGGGTCCCAGGATGATCAACCCGGCCATCAGCAGCACGAGGATCTCGCCCCAACCGACACTGCTGAACATGGCACTTCCCTGCTCGTCGCGAACCGCACCCGGCGATCCGGATACGAACGTCGCCCACCCTAGTCGCTGGCGGTCGTCATGGTGCCGTTGAAGGTGCGGCCATCGCGCCAGTAGGTGAACGGCACCTGCTGACCGATCTTCGTCGTGCGCACGGCCACCGTCAATTCGTCGGCGCTCTCGATGGTACGGCCGTTGAACGAGGTGATCACGTCGCCTTCACGGACCCCGGCGGCCGCCGCCGGACCCCCGTCGACCACGTTGCGGATCTGAGCCCCGAGAACACGGTCGTTACGCACCGAACTCGCACTCACCCCGATCTGCGGATGATTCACCTTGCCGTCACGGATGAGCGTCTGCGCGATCGGGATGGCCTGATTGATCGGGATCGCGAAGCCAAGGCCCACCGATCCCCCGGCGCCGGAGGCGATCGCGGTGTTGATGCCGATGACGGCCGCCGACTCGTTCACCAGCGGCCCACCGGAATTGCCCGGGTTGATCGACGCGTCGGTCTGGATCGCGTCGATCACCGCGTCGGTGTCGGAGTCGGCGTCGGGCGCCAAGGGCACCGCGCGGTGAGTGGCGCTGATGATGCCGCTGGTGACGGTGCGGTCGAGGCCCAGGGGCGAGCCGAAGGCCACCACTTCCTCACCGATCTGCAAATCGTCGGAGTTGCCGATCTTCGCCACCGTCAGGTTGTCGACGTTGTCGACCTTGAGAACCGCCAAGTCGGTGCGGATGTCGCGTCCCACGATGCGGGCGGGCACGCGCTGACGGTCGAAGAACACCACCTCGAGCTTGGCGCTGGTGTCGTTGGCGGCCATGGAGATGACGTGATTGTTGGTCAGGATGTAGCCGGCCTTGTCGATGACGAAACCCGATCCGGTGCCGTAGGCGCTCGCGGTGCGCACGTCGACGGAGACCACCGATTTCTCCACCGCCTGCGCAACCTTCGCCACCGCGGATCTCGGCTGGTCACCGGAATCGGAACCACCCGTGGAGAGGGTCACCGTGTCGCTGTTCAGCGGCGCGGCCACCTCGGCGGTGTACCGGCCCACCAGGCCGCCGACCACCCCGATCAACAAGGCGATCACCGCGAGCGACGCCAAGGCATGCCACGCGATCTTGTTACCGAACAGCACATCCTTCACCGACAACTTGGGTCCGGCGACGGTAGGTGCCTCCCGCGTCGGAGGGGCGAGAGCAGGGGTGTCGAGGGAGGCGGGGCTCTCCGGGTCGCGCCACGGGTCGGGCGACGACGCAGGCTGCTCGTCGACGCCGAAGGTGGCGAGCGGGTCGCGCTGCAGCGTGTCGGTGGTGCCCTCGGGACGCCCGAAGGCCTCGGCCAGCACCGGATCCGGCGGCGCGATCTGCGGCTGCGGCCCGCGGGTCTCCCCGGGAGCGTTCGCGAAGGAGCCGTCCACTCCGGCGGGCCGGCCGAAGACCTGGGCCGTCGACGGTGACACCGGAGCGTGCCGGGGTGCCGCGTCGTGGGAATCGACCTGCGACACCGTACCGCCGGTACGCGCCGCGTTTTCGCGGCTGAACGGTGAGTTGTCGGGGGTGGTCGTGTTGTCGGGGGAGGTCGTGTCGTCGTCGGCCACGTGTCAGCGGCCTCGCCAGCGGTTCATGCGGCCTCGCGTGCCCGGCACATCGACCGGGGGAAGGCCGGCGGGGAAGGACATCGGGGGCTGCTGGGCCGGGCGGCCGCGGCCGGCACGATGGTCGGCGCGGATCTCCGACAGATCGATCTCGCGGGTCGGGATCTCGGCCAGCTGGCCGAGCAACGAATCGGGAACCGACACCGCGCCGGACTCGCGCAGCCGGGTGCGCGCGGCGAGCTGGGCGTCGACCGCGGACATGCACTCCGGGCACAGGGTGAGGTGGTGGGTGGCGCGCACGTGGGCGGTCATGCCGAGCTCACCGTCGACGAACGCGGCGACGGCCTCGGGTGCCAGGTGCTCGGTGGAGGCGAACCGCTGGCCACCGCGCGTGCGGGGCTGCTGATGCGTCGGGTTTGCGGAGAAGGATGTGGTGGCCGGTGTCCAGCTCGAGGGATTCCATGCGGAGCGACGACGTCGGCGCAGGTTCTCCGGCGTCACGTCGTCGCCGAGCGTTCCGGAATCCTGTCGACCCCGTCGGCCGTCCATCATCTGTCCCCTCACCCCTCTCCACGGGCTGGCATTCGTCGCACGGATTCATGCGCGGTGTGTCGGCACCACAGCCTATCCGAAGCTGCCAACGGATCAGCGTCGTGAGGGGTTCCCCGGGTCGTGTCAGGAGCCGACGGCGACCGAACGACGATTGTCGTGGCCGCGGGCGGCGAGATGATCGCGAATGGTCTGCCGGCCGCGGTGGATGCGACTGCGCACGGTGCCCAGCTTCACACCGAGGGTCGCGGCGATCTCCTCGTACGACAGACCTTCGATGTCGCACAACACAACGGCGGCGCGGAAATCCGGCGTGAGCGAATCGAGCGCGTCCTGCAGGTCCGGGTCCAGATTGGCATCGGCGTAGACCTGTTCGGGATCAGGGGTGTCGGCCGGAACCCGGTCGTACTCCTCGGGCAGCGCTTCCATGCGAATCTTGTTGCGGCGCCGCACAATGTCCAGGAAGAGATTGGTCGTGATGCGGTGCAGCCAGCCCTCGAAGGTGCCGGGACGGTAGTTCGACAGCGAGCGGAACACCCGGATGAAGGTCTCCTGGGTGAGATCCTCGGCATCGTGCTGATTGCCCGACAGTCGGTAGGCGAGGCGGTACACCCGGTCGGCGTGCTCCCGGACCAGTTCGTCCCAGGACGGCATCAGGTAACTGTCGCCGGTCGCGTCGAATCCGGCGGTACCGGTCGGCGGATCGACGATCTCGCCGGGGAGCGACGTGGCATCAGACTGCGACGTGGCATCAGACTGCGACACGGAATCAGACACGGTGATGGCCGGTTCCTTTCTCGCGATGATCGTCGGGTGCCGAAATCACGTCCATCCCCTCCGATGCATGTTTACTGTGGTGAACCCCGGATAGCGACGCGGTATTCCGTGCCCGTTCCGGGGGTGTGGACTCACCTTCTCCCACCGTTCCGTGGTCGCCGTGTGAGGTGCCTGAGGTTTCACTGAGTAAGTCGGAGCCGCCGTCGAAGCGGATGGGTGCTTCCCGTGATCGCGCTGGTAGGGCGCGCCGCTCCCGGTTGTCCGCCGGAGCGGCCTAAGGTCACTGGCATGACCGACTCAGGCCCGGACGGCGCCGGCGCACCGGCCGCCGCGATGATCGACTACGCGGAATCGGCGATCGTGGAGGACGACGCGCTGGTGGCCGCACGCGCTCGTGCCACCGAGTTGGGGGCATCCCCGGTGAGCCCCGCGGTCGGCGCGCTGCTCGCGTTGCTGGCACGCAGCGGCAACGCACGCGCGGTCGCCGAGATCGGCACCGGCACCGGGGTGAGCGGACTCTGGCTGTTGAGCGGGATGGCTTCCGACGGGGTGCTGACGACCATCGATCCCGAACTCGAACATCATCGGGCAGCGCGCGCATCGTTCGCCGGCGCCGACATCGCGCCCGGTCGCACGCGGCTGATCAACGGCGCTCCCCGCGAGGTGTTGCCGCGACTGTCGGATGCGTCCTACGACCTGGTGTTCATCGACGGACCGCTGATCGATCTCCCCGCCTTCGTCCGCGAGGCCGTCCGCATGCTGCGCCCGGGTGGTGTGGTGGTGGTCCACAATGCGACCGCGTCGGGTGCGGTGGGCGATCCGGACCGTACCGATCCGCTGACCTCCGCGGCCCGTGAGGCGGCGCTGGCCATCGCCGACGACGACCGTTTGCTGCCGGTGGTGATCCCGCTCGGTGAGGGCGTGCTGGCGGCCGCGAAGGCACGCTGACGCCGGCGCCCTGGTCCGCGCGCGGTCCCGGTCAACCCCCGGGCCGGCAGAATCACACGTCGGTGGAGAACCGCACCCCACCGTCGGGAAGCTGCACGCCAGGCCACACCCGGGCACCACGCAACAGTTCGCAGCGCGCGCCCACCTCGGCTCCGTCGCCGATCACGGTGTCGCGGATGAGCGCCCGGGGGCCGATGCGCGCACCGAAGCCGACGATGCTGCGTTCCACCACCGCGCCGGCCTCGATGACCGCGCCGTCGAAGATCACCGCCCCGTCGAGCCGTGCGCGCGGACCGATCTCGCCGCCGCGGCCGACGACGGTGCCGCCGATGAGGACCGCACCGGGTCCCACGCCCGCTCCCTCATGGACCAGCGATTCCCCGTGGCGGTCACCGAGCGCGGGCGACGGCGCGATCCCGCGCACGAGGTCGGCCGATCCGCGAACGAAATCCTCCGGGGTGCCCATGTCGCGCCAGTACGTGTTGTCGACGTAGGCCTGAACGCGTCTGCCCTCCGCGAGGAGTTTGGGGAACACCTCGCGTTCCACCGACACCTCACGACCCGCGGGGATCATCTCGATGATCTCCCGTTTGAACACATAGGTACCCGCGTTGATCTGGTCGGTGGGCGGATCCTGGGTCTTCTCCAGGAACGCGGTGACGCGGCCCTCGTCGTCGGTGGGCACCGAACCGAAGGCGCGCGGGTCGCCGACGCGCACCAGGTGCAGCGTGACGTCTGCCTCGGTGTTCTTGTGGGTGGCGACGACCTGCTGGATGTCGGTGCCCGACAACACATCTCCGTTGAACACCACGATGTCGGGTGCGGTGAGCTCGTCGAGCACGTTGCGGATTCCGCCGCCGGTGCCGAGTGGTTCGTCCTCGGTGACGTAGCGCAGTCGCATATCGAGTTTGGAGCCGTCGCCGTAGTACTCGGAGAACACGTTGGCCTTGAACGAGGTTCCCAGGATCACGTCGCGGATGCCCGACGCGCGAATCCGCGACAGCAGGTGGGTGAGGAACGGCAGACCGGCGACGGGCAGCATCGGTTTGGGCGCCGACAGGGTCAGTGGCCGCAGTCGGGTGCCCTTACCGCCGACGAGGACCACCGCCTGCACCTGCGACATGTCGACGTCGACGGAAGGTTGCGCGGCAGGTGTGTGCGTCGCCGGGACGTTGAATCCGGTCACGTAAGGGCTCCTCTTCGGTGGTCAGTGGACGGTGCGGTCGGTCGATCGGCGGGCAGCGCGCACGGCGAGCCACGAGCGCGCCGCGAGTCCCGCACGCAACGCCAGGCGCAGCGGGGCGCGCAGCAATCCGGGATTGCGGTCGGCCTGGAACCGGTAGGCACTGCGGTGGTGCGCGGGCAGCATCGACTCGGGTTCACGTCCGGCGCTGTGCCCCTTGGTGTGCACCACCTCTGCTCCGGGCACATAGACGTTGAGCCATCCGGCCTTGCCGAGCCGGTCGCCGAGGTCGACGTCTTCCATGTACATGAAATACCGCTCGTCGAAGCCACCGATCGCGTCGAACGCCTCCCGGCGGACCAGCAGGCACGAACCCGACAGCCAGCCGACCGGCCGCT
The DNA here is from genome assembly GCF_053588635.1 of Gordonia sp. NPDC003425. Taxonomy (NCBI): domain Bacteria; kingdom Bacillati; phylum Actinomycetota; class Actinomycetes; order Mycobacteriales; family Gordoniaceae; genus Gordonia; species Gordonia sp. NPDC003425. The sequence continues at coordinate 98,182 of NZ_JBSFQI010000003.1, forward strand.
CGCTGGGCGCCACGTCGTCGGCCCGATAGGTGGCCGTCCACGGGTTGGATTTCCAGATCGAGCCGAACACGGCGTGGCCGGTGCCCGACACCAGGTCGGGGACACGCCGCGCCGACGGGTAGACCGAACCGTCTGGTTCCCGGATCAGCGGTCCCAGCGATCCTGCCCGCGGCCATCTCGCGGCTGCGGCGACGAGTTCGTCGATCGCGCCCGGCTGCCATTCCACGTCGGGGTTGGCGATCACCACCAGGTCGATGTCCGGGTCGAGTTCGGCGACGGCGCGGTTGATGCCGCCCCCGTATCCGAGGTTGCCGCCGGTGTCGATCACCCGGACGTTCGCATGGTCGCGGGCGGCGGCCTCCGGAGCGCCGTCGCCGGAGCCGTTGTCGGCGATCACCACGGGCGGAAGCGCGCAGCTGGCGTGCTCGAGGCTCTTCAGGAAGGTCTCGAGGTACCCGCCGGACCAGTAGGTGACCGTGACCACGGCCAGCTGGGACGTCATCCGGTCAGGGTAACCAACCGTCTGCACGTCGCCGTGCACCGCTCCGGGCCGCGTCATCCGGTCTCGACGGCGTCGTGGGCCACCGCGGCGGCCAACGCCTCGCGCCAGTCGCGAAGCGGCGTCAATCCGGCCGACGTCCACGCCGCGGGCGAGAGCACCGAATAGGCCGGCCGCGGTGCCGGCCGCGGGAACTCGTCGGTGGTCACCGGATGGACACGGGCGGGGTCGGCGCCCAGTTCGGCGAACACCGCACGCGCCACCTCGAACCAGGTCGCCGCGCCCGTGTTGGTGGCGTGCAGGACGCGCCCGGTGACGGTTTCGTCGCCTGCGCGTGCGGCGAGCTCCCACAGACCGGCGGCAAGGTCACGTGCATAGGTGGGCGACCCGGTCTGGTCGTCGACGACGCTGATGACGTCCCGCTCGGATTCGAGGCGGCGCATGGTGCCGACGAAGTCGCGGCTGCCGGGACCACCGGTGTAGACCCACGCGGTGCGTACCACGGTGGTGTGGGGGTCGGCGGCACGGGCGGCGAGTTCGCCGTCGAGTTTGGTGGCCCCGTAGACGGTGTCGGGGGTGACCGTGAGGTCGACGTCATCCGGCTCGTACGGGGTGGTCCTGACCTGCATTTCCGGCGCATCATCGCTGCGCCCGCCCGCGGCGGCACCACCGAAGACGTAGTCGGTGGAGATGTGGATCAGCCACGCCCCCACTCCCGCGGTGCGGGTGGCCAGGTGCCCCGGTCCGATTGCGTTGACCAGGGCGGCGCCCTCGGGGTCGGATTCGGCGCCGTCGACGTTGGTGTAGGCGGCACAGTTGATCAGCACGTCGCCGCGCGCCAGGTCAGCGAGTGCGGTACGTACCGACGCGGCGTCGGTGATGTCGATGTCCGCGGAGGTGAGAGGGACGATCTCCCATCCGGGGCGCGGGTCGTTGAGCAGGGCGGATCCCACCTGACCTGCCGCTCCCACCACCCACAGCCTGCCCACGGGAAACGCTGACCCCCCGGTGGCCGACTCGTGCATGTGCACATCGTGCCGTACCGAAACTGCGATCGCTCGCCGAGCGCTGTGATGTGACCGATGCCGCGTCGTCTGGTCGGGCCGTCTGGTCGGGTGTCGGCGTTGCGTCGGTGGATTCTTTGTTCACTTCAGTAGCCTGGCGTCAGAACAACAACATCAGTAACGGCCACCACTCGAACAACGGCATGCTCATGTGTCCCGTCGGCAACGCGACGCCGGTGGGTGCCCGGCTTTCACCGCCGGTGCTGCCAGGCTTCGACGAACGCAAAGGATCACCCACCCGTGGAGTCTCGACCCGAAGGCGCGCGACGCCGACCCGGCGTTCCGCGCGGCGACGAGCCCCACGCCGCGCGACGTCGGCGTCCACCGGCGGCCGACGGTCGTGACCAGGGATCATCCCCGCGTGCGCGGCGCGCACAGCCGCGACCGGACGAGACCACTCCGCGTGCCCGCAAACAGCAGCCCCGTGTCGAGACGAGCGCACGGGGGGAATTGGCGCGCGGGACAGAACAGCGTGGGTCGGCACAGCGTGGGTCGGCACAGCGTGGGTCGGCACAGCCGAAGCGTGGGCCGGCGCAGTCGCAGCGCGAGTCCGGGCAGCGGCCACGGCCCGTCGACGCCGACGCCGACGCCACGCAACCGGCCGCGCGGCCCGGGCGGGCGTCGAAACAGCGCACCTCGGGTGAGATCCACACCCGCGACGGGCGACAGAAGGCCGGGAAACCCCGGACCAAGCCTGCTCGGTCCACAACTGCTCGGCCGACAGCTGCTCAGCCGACGGCTGCTCGGCGGGAGGCGCCGCCGGCGTCGCCCGATGCCGACGTGGCAGGAGCCACTGCGCCGCCGGCACCGCCCGGTCGTCGCGGTCGGCTGTCCCTGGGCGGGTTCGACTCACGTAAGACCTGGGGACGCGGCCTGGTGGCGCTGGTCTCCGTCGCCGTGCTGCTGTGCACGGGTTACGCGTGGAAGAGCATGAACGGGCTCTCCAACAGCATCACCCAGCTCGCCGGACTGGGCCTCGGTGGCGCCGACGACGGGGCCGTCGACATTCTCTTGGTGGGAATGGATTCACGCACCGACGCGAAGGGCAATCCGCTGTCGGAGCAGGAGTTGCGCTGGCTGCGTGCCGGCGACGACGTATCCACCAGCACAGACACCATCCTGCTGATCCGCATCCCCAACGACGGATCGTCGGCGACGGCGATCTCGATCCCGCGCGACTCATATGTCGAGGTGCCCGGAATCGGCAAGTCCAAGATCAATGCGGCCTACGGAACCACTCGGGAGGGCGTTCGCCGCCGCGCGGTGGAAGCGGGCAAGAGCGAGCCGGAGGCCGAGCGCGAAGGCACCCTCGCCGGCCGCAAGGCCCTGATCGACACCGTTGGGGATCTGACCGGGGTGCACGTCGACCACTACGCCGAGGTGGGATTGCTCGGCTTCGCCCTCCTGACAAAGGCCGTCGGCGGGGTGGATGTGTGCCTGAAGGAGCCGGTGGACGAACCGCTCTCGGGTGCCAAGTTCCGGGCCGGGCGTCAAACGCTCAACGGGCCGCAGGCTCTGAGTTTCGTTCGGCAGCGCCATGATCTGCCGCGCGGTGACCTCGACCGCATCACGCGCCAACAGGTGTACATGGCGTCGTTGACGCAGAAGATCCTCTCCGCGCACACGCTCACCGATCCCTCCAAGCTCGGCGACCTCGAGAACGCGGTGTCGCGATCTGTGGTGATCGACGACGACTGGGACATCGTCCAATTCGCCGAGCAGCTCAAAGACCTCTCGGGCGGCCGGGTCAAGTTCGCCACGATCCCGGTGGTCGACGAGCAGGGCTGGAGCGAGGACGGTCAGCAGAGCGTGGTGACCGTGGACCCCAATGCGGTACAGGCATTCACCACCAAACTGCTCGACGGGCAGCGTCCGAACGCGCCGACCCAGCGCAGCGACTACAAGGTGGATGTGGACAACGCCGGCACCATCGACGGACTTGCCGGCAACGTGTCGAACATATTGACCAACAAGGGTTTCCAGGCCGGTAAGACCAGCAGCACACCCGCCAACATCCAGGACTCGGCGATCTACGCACGCTCCGCCGACGACGCCGGTGCGCTGCTGCTGTCCCGCGATCTCGGCGGGATGCGTGTGGTGGCCGACCCCTCACTGCCCGAACATCAGCTGAAACTGTTGCTGACCAACACCTTCGACGGCCCCGGATCGATCTCGGACACCGGAACGCAGGCCGACAACACGCCCGCCAGCGAGCGCGTGGGGAACAATGCGCCGCCGATCACGGCAGGCACCGACGGACCGGTCTGCGTGAACTGATGGCCGGCGACACCCTGACCGACGATTTGTTCGCCACCGTCACCGACTGGACGCGGCCGCTTCTCACCTTCTACGACGATCGGACCGGTGAACGTACCGAGTTGTCGGCGGCGACGCTCGGCAACTGGGCAGCCAAAACCGCGAACTTCTTGGTGGCCGAGATCGGTGTGTTCCCAGGCGATCTCGTCGTCGTCGATCTTCCCGAACACTGGCAGACCGCTGGAATCCTGCTGGGTGCGTGGTGGTCGGGGGCGCAGGTGCTGCTCGACGGTGACGATGCCGACGAGGCCGTGGTGGTGCTGACCAGCCGTGAACGACTCGATCGGTACCCCGACGCCGACGAGGTGCTGGTGGCGTCGCTCGATCCGTTCGCGCTGGGCGTCCGTGATCTGCCGGTGGGTGTCGGCGACTATGCGTCGGCGGTCCGGGTGCACGGCGATCAGTACCCCGGACTGCGGTACGCCGGAACCGCACTCGATGGCCGGACCGGGCGTGAGATTGTGGCCGATGCCCGTGCCGCCGCAGCGGATTCGGGGATCGCGCCGGGAAGTCGTGTGCTCTCCACCCGCGAGTGGCACACCCGCGACGGCGTCGTCGCGAACCTGCTGGCCCCCCTCAGTGTGGGAGCCAGCCTGGTCTGGGTGGCACCCGGCGACACCACCGACCTCGCCGCGCGGGCCGCCGCGGAGAAGGCGGACGTCGTTCTGGGCTGATGCCCGCGGGGCGCCGCCCACACGTCGAGCGTGCCCACAACCGAGTCGAGCGTGCCCACAACCGAGTCGAGCGTGCCCACAACCGAGTCGAGCGTGCCCAGATCCGCGTTGAGCGTGCCCGGATCCCCGTCGAGCGTGCCCGGATCCCCGTCGAGCGTGCCCGGATCGAGGTCAAACGTGCCCACATCGGCGTCGAACGTGCCCGGATCGGCGTCGAACGTGCCCGGATCGGCGGCGAACGTGCCCGGATCGGCGGCGAGCGTGCCCACATCGGCGTCGAACGTGCCCGGATCCCCGTCGAGCGTGCCCACCCGCCCGTCGAGCGTGCCCGGATCGGCGTCGAGCGTGCCCAGATACTCGTCGAATGTGTGTCGCCTCCTTGGTCGGGCGACCGCACTGGTCGAGCCGTGACCGCTGCTCGAGTCCCTGACCGCTGCTTAAGTCCCTGACCGCTGGTTGAGTCCCTGACCGCTGCTCGAGTCCCTGACCGCTGCTTGAGTCCTGACCGCTGCTCGAGTCTTGACCGCTGGTTGAGCTTGTCGAAACCACCCGCAGGCACGCTCGACGATGAAGTGGGCACGCTCAACTCGGATCTGGGCACGCTCGACGATGAACTGGGCACGCTCGACTCGGAAGTGGGCACGCTCGACGATGAAGTGGGCACGCTCAACTCGGAAGTGGGCACGCTCGACGATGAAGTGGGCACGCTCGACGATGAAGTGGGCACGCTCAACTCGGATGTGGGCACGCTCGACGATGAACTGGGCACGCTCGACGATGAAGTGGGCGGTGAGGCACAGTGGCTGTATGCAGTTGCCGCGCACGCTCGCCCGCTTCAACAAGGTCGTCACCAACCCGATCCAACGCCAGTGGGCTCCGCGACTTGCGCCCTGGGCGATGATCGAACACACCGGACGCACGTCGGGCAAGGCCTACTCCACGCCGGTCCTGGCGTGGGTGAGCGGGAGCGTTCCCGACCAGAAGATCTCGATCGTGCTGAACTACGGAGCCGATACCGACTGGGTACGTAACACGCTCGCTGCGGCATCAGCGGGAGTCATCCGAAAAGGCAAGCACTACAGACTCATTCGCCCCAGCATCATTCCTGCTGATTCCCCCGACCTCCCCAAGGGCGCACGTGTGTCGGCGATGCTGGCCGATTGGGCGTTGATCGCCACCCTCGTTCCGGCCGAATCGGCACCCTGAGACCGGACTCGACGGACCGGTCGACGCCAGGATCTCTCAGCTACCGCCGAGCAACCGTTCGCGCAACACCGCGTCCTTGTCCAGCACCAGCCTCTCGAGGCTCTGTTGGAACTCCTCCATTCGAGCGCGGAGCCTCGGATCGGCCGATGCGAGGATACGAACGGCGAGCAGCCCCGCGTTGCGGGCACCGCCGATCGAGACGGTGGCCACGGGAACACCGGCGGGCATCTGCACGATCGACAGCAGCGAGTCCATTCCGTCCAGGTACCGCAACGGCACCGGCACCCCGATCACCGGCAACGGGGTTGCCGACGCCACCATGCCCGGAAGGTGCGCCGCACCGCCCGCGCCGGCGATGATCACCTCGATCCCCTCTCCGGCGGCACTCTTCGCGTAGTCGAGCATGCGCTGCGGGGTGCGATGGGCCGACACCACGCCCACCTCGAACGGCACATCGAACTCGGCGAGCGCCTCGGCGGCGGCTTCCATCGTCGGCCAGTCGGAGTCGCTGCCCATGATCAGGCCGACCCGCGCCCTGTTCCGGACCGGCATGGTCTCGGCAGGGCTGGTCGCGGCCGCGTTCGTCTCGCTCGCGCTCACCTCGTCCGAGACGAGCTCGGTAGGCCCGGCATCGTGGTCTGCACCACCGTTCGCGTGCTCCCCCGAATCGGCGTGCTCCCCCGAATCGGAATGCTCAGCGTCGAACTCGTCGCTCATGAGTGTGGGTCCCATCCATCGGTCCAGTGCGCGTGTGACATCCAATGCGCGGCGCGTTCCGCGCGTTCCCGGGTCGATTCCACCGAGTCGCCCAAGCCTCCGACGATGTTGACATGTCCGATCTTGCGGTCGGCCCGCTCCCCCTTGCCGTAGAGGTGAACCTTCGCCTCGGGCATGCGCGCCATCAGGTGATGCAGCCGCTCGTCCATCGACATCTCCGGCGCCTGCTCGGCCCCGAGAATGTTCGCCATCACCGTCACCGGCGCACGGGCCGCCGCGGCACCCAGCGGATAGTCGAGAACAGCACGCAAATGCTGCTCGAACTGCGAGGTCACCGCACCGTCCATCGTCCAGTGGCCACTGTTGTGCGGCCGCATCGCGAGCTCGTTGACCAGGAGATCCCCTTCGGTGGTCTCGAACAACTCCATCGCCATGACGCCGACCACCCCGAGTTCCGCCGCGAGCCGAAGGGCCATCTGTTCGGCACGTTCGGCCACCTCGCCGTCGAGTCCCGGCGCAGGCGCGATCACCACCGCACACTGGCCTTTGCGCTGCACCGTCTCCACCACCGGCCACGCGGCTCCCTGACCGAACGGCGACCGCGCGATCATCGCCGACAATTCGCGCCGCATCTCGACCTTCTGCTCGACGATGAGATCGGCGCCGGCGTCGAACTGTTCGTCGAAGACGGCCATCGCCGCATCCCGGTTGTCGACGATCCACACGCCCCGACCGTCGTAACCACCGCGGATCGCCTTGAGCACCACCGCCCAGTCGTGGCGTTCACCGAACTCGATCAAACGGGCCCGCGCCACACCGAGATCGGCGGCGAGATCGGCGAAATCGGGCACCGGCAACCCCAACTCGGCGAGCCGAACCCGCATCGCGAGCTTGTCCTGGGCGAAGTGCAGGGCCGCCGACGGTGGCCGTACCGCCACACCCTCGGACTCAAGAGTCTGCAGATGACGCAGCGGAACGCCCTCATGGTCGAAGGTGAATGCCGTCGCTCCCGCGGCGGCCGCACGCAGGTCACCGATGTCGTCGTGAGATCCCACCACCACGTCCGCACTGACCTGCGCGGCCGGATCGTCCGCAGAGGCCGCGAGAACCCGCAAACACTGGCCGAGCGCGATGGCGGCCTGATGTGTCATCCGCGCGAGCTGCCCGCCACCGATCATCGTCACTGTAGGCATGCCGGTCTCCGACCGGGTCGGCATGCCGGTCTCCGACCGGGTCGGCACGCCGGTCTCCGACCGGGTCGGCATGCCGGTCTCCGACCGGGTCGGTGCATCTCGCGAAGTCACGCGGTCCATCGTGGCATGTCCGACTCGTCAGTCGCATATCCGACCGCCGCCGGGCGATCAGATCGGGTTTGTACACTCAGATCTTGTGCCTTTCATCGATGACGCGGTAGCTCGCCTTCCGGAGCCGATCCGCCTCCGATTGATGAAGCACCATGAACTCATCAAATTCGCCCTCGTCGGCGGCACGACGTTCGTGTTCGACCTGGTGATCTTCTACGCCCTCACCTTCTCGGTGCTCGGCAACAAACCGGTCGTCGCGCGCATCATCTCCGGAACGCTCGCGGTGATCCTGAGTTACATCCTCAATCGCGAGTGGGCGTTCAAGAACCGCGGCGGGCGCGAACGTCACCACGAAGCGTTCCTGTTCTTCTTCATCAGCGGCATCGGCGTCCTACTGGCCGCCGCACCGCTGTGGCTGGCCAACAACGTGTTCGACCTACGTTCCAACCTCGATCCCCTGCAACTGGCGGTCATCGACTTCATCCTGGGCTTCCTCATCGGCAACATCCTGCAGATGGCGTTCCGGTTCTGGGCCCTGCGGAAGTTCGCCTTCCCGGTCGAACAGCTCAGCGGGGGTGAGGCCGGTTCCACCGACCTGCATCCCACCGAGGACGAACTCAACGATGAGGAACTCGGTCACGCCTGACGTTCGGCGGGGCGTCGACCGCCCGTGGACCGCCCGACGCTTCGCCGGTGTCACCGCTGCTGCCGTCGACGACACCCTCACGTGCGGTCGGCACCACGATGGCGAACACCGGCGGTCGTCGCGAGGTGAGTTCGAGTCGACCACCGTCGGCCTCGATCAGAGCGCGCGCCAACGACAGTCCCACCCCGCTGCCGAGACCACCCGAGAAGCCGCGGCGAAAGATGACAGACGCCTCGTCGTCGGAGACGCCCGGCCCCTCGTCGGACACCGTGATCCGGAGCATGTCTCCCTTGAGGTCGCTCACCGCGATCCGGCATTGCCCGGTCCCGTGCTGCAGTGCGTTGTCGACGAGGACGCTCACCGCCTCCCGTAGCCTGCCCGGTCCGGCACTGCGCGCCACCCCACCTCCCGAGAAGGACGTGGTCAACACGCGCCCGGCATTCTCGAACGACTGGGAGAAATCGCCTGCAAGCGTCTCCACCAGCCCGGCCACGTCGACGCGCTCGGGTTCGGACGGCTCGTCCCGGGAGGCCGACACCAGATCGTCGAGCTCCTTCGCGAGCCGCTCCACCTGTCCGAGCGCGGCCTCAGCCTCGGCAACCACGGCCGGATCGTCGTGCAACGAAAGCTCGTCGAGCCGCAGCTGGATGGCCGTGAGCCTGCTCCGGATCTGATGCGACACGTCGCCGACGATCTGCCCCTCACGCTCGAGTCTCAGGGCGATCTCGGTGTTGGCGTCGCCGAGAGCCCGCGACAACCGGTCGAGTTCGTTGATGCCGTAGGACTTCCACTGTGTCCGGAAGTCACCGCGCGCCATCGCCGCGGCCCGGTCGGCCAGGTCGGTGACCGGGTCGGCGATCCGTCCGGCCGTCACCGCCGCCACCACCGTGCCCGCCGCCACCGATCCGGCCACCACGATCGACACGATGCCGATCGCGGCCAGCTGATCGCTGCGAACCGAATTGAGCGGGATCTCCAGGATCAGGGTGCCCGCGTTACCGAGTCCGATGGAGTCGGTCATCGCGGGTCCATCGATCTGTGCGCCGATCGATCGGGAGCGCACACCGCCGTCGGTGGCGTAACGCAGTGTGAGCCGGCCGTCCTCGGGAAGCAGCAGGCGCAGCGATTCGCTGTCGATCACCGCGGGGTCGATCCGATCGTCGGCCTGCGACTGCCGGATCACCTGATCGGAAATCACCTTCAGACGCGAATCGAGAGTCTGATGAGCACTGTCGGCCACCCACCACCATGCGACGACGCTCAGCGGTACACCCAGCAACGCTCCGACCGCCAGGAGCATGGCGATCATCGTGTAGAGGACTCGGCGGCGCATGGGAGCGTATCGGTGGGACTCGGGCGGCTACGAGTCGAACCGGAATCCGACGCCGCGCACGGTCACGATGTGGCGCGGGCGATCACGGCGGTCGTCGCCGATCTTTCGCCGCAGCCACGAGATGTGCATGTCGAGGGTCTTCGACGAGCGCAGGTCCGCCGACCCCCACACCTCGGTCAGGATCTCGTCGCGCGACACCACCTGCCCGGCACGCTCCATCAGGAACCGCAGCAGATCGAACTCGCGGTTGGCCAGCACGATGTCCTGGCCGTTGATCAGCACCCGCCGACCGCGCGCGTCGAGCTGGATGTCGCCCCCGTCGAGCACCACGTCCACCCCCTGGCGGCGGCGCAGCAGGGCACGCACCCGCGCCAGCAACTCGGCCAGCCGGAACGGTTTTCCCACGTAGTCGTCGGCGCCGGCGTCGAGTCCCACCACGAAGTCCACCTCGTCGGTGCGTGCGGTGAGCATCAGCACCGCCAGCTCGGGGCGCTCCACGCGTATCCGGCGACATACCTCGAGCCCGTCCATCTCCGGTAGCCCGAGGTCGAGGATCAGCAGTTCGTAGCGGTGATCGAGTGCCTGCCCCAGCGCCTCGCCGCCGGTTCCCACCACGTCGCAGCCGTAGCCCTCACGCGCCAATGCGCGGGCGAGCGGTTCGGCGATCGCCGCGTCATCCTCGGCGAGCAGTACATCTGTCATCGGTCGGCTTCCAGTCTCGTGTCGGAGGGCATCGGATTCTCCCTGTTGCCATACTCGTCGTCGTCGCGATCGTCGAGGACCTCGTGGTAGAGCATGGCGTGTACCCGCTGCACCCGCGGGATGTCGTCGAAGGACAGCGGTTCGTCCGACGCCGACTCGATGATCAGCGTGCCGGTGCGGAACAGGCGGTCAACCAGCCCGTGACGGAACTCGACGGTGTTGATCCGGCGGATCGGGATGTCGATGCCCGATCGGGTGACGATGCCGTTGCGGTAGATCACCCGCCGGTCGGTGAGCACGAAATGCGTCGACGTCCACGACATGAGCGGACGCACGAAGAACCACACCAGGCAGGCCCCCCAGAGCACCGCGACCGCGATGTAGGCCACCATGGCGACGGTCGGGTCGAAGCCCGCCGAACCGATGACCCCGCACAGCGCCCCGGCCACGGCGGTCGCCACGATGAACAGCAGAAACGGCCCGATCAACCGCTTCCAATGCGGATGTCGATGCAGCACCACGCGCTCACCCGGCGCGAGGTTCTCCCGTGGGTAGGGCATGGATGTCAGCATATCCGCCCCCGACCGGGTGAAACGTCGCACGCCGCCGACGCGACCGTGGCGGTGGACACGCTGAGTACACTCGCCCGCATAGCCGCGTCAAAGGTCAGGAGACTGCATGAGCTACCGCGACCCCCGCGACCCGAGGGATCCCCGCACCGCCAGGTACGAGCCCGGCTACGCCCCGGAATCGCGTGCCTACAGCCAGCCCCCGGAAGGATCGTCGTACACCGAGCGGGCATACCAGCAGCCCCAGTACCAGCAGCCCGAGTATCAGCAGCCCGGAACCCAGCAGCCCGCGCGCAAGCGCATCGGCCCCGACATCAATCCGGGCATGTTCACCGGCGGCGTGGTGATGACCGGCGTGGTGACGGGCCTGGCGGCCTGGCTCGCCGCGTGGGTGATCCGGGCAATCGCCCAGCGCGTCAACGAAGCCGGGAACCTGGGTGTGTGGAATCCGGTGGCACAGGACGAGATCTGGTTCGCGGTCACCGGCTTCGTGTGCGCGCTGGCCGCCGGCGCACTCTGGTACGTGCTGCAGCTGATCACGCCGTCACCCAACCAGTTCTACGTCTGGATCGTGGGCCTGTTGATCGCGGCAGCGGTGGTCATCCCGCTGGTGCTCTCCGCGCAGATCTCCACCGGCATCGGGACGGCGGTGATGCATCTGATCATCGGCCTGCCACTGATCTCGCTGATCCCGGCCATGGGCGAGAAGAGCAAGCGCCGCTGAGTGTTCGGGCCTCGGCAGCGCGACCGGCCACCGGGCCAACCGCCGGCGCCACCGGGCCACCCGGCTACCGGGCCCGGCGCAGGTGCAGCACGTCCCCGGCGGCGGCGGTGACCCGAGCGCCGTCGGGCCGCTGCACCACGATGCGTCCCTGCTCGTCGACATCGGCGGCAGTGCCCTCGAGAACCTCGCCGCCCGGGAGTTGCAGCGTGATCTGCCTGCCGAGGGTGTCGCAGCGTTCCCGGTAACGCGCAGCGACCCCGGCGATGTCGTCGGGCCACGGCTGCGCCGCCAACGCCGTCAGGTATGCCGCGGCCAGCGCTGCGGGGTCCACCGGTGCACCTGTCTCCTCGAGCAGACTCGTCGCGGTGGGCACCGGCAGCTCCGCGGCCGACATGTTCGTGTTGATCCCGATCCCCACCACCACCACGCCACCGTCGGCGGCAGGTGTGAACTCGGCGAGGATGCCGGCGACCTTCTTCTCTCCGACGAGCACGTCGTTGGGCCACTTCAGCACCGGACGCACCCCGGTGGCACGGTCGATGGCCGTGGCCGCGGCGACGCCGGTGGCCAGCGACAACCAGCCGAGCTTCGCGGTGTCCGCACCGGAATCGAGCACGACGGAAATCGCCAGTTGCCCGCCCGCGGGAGCGCTCCACACCCGTGCGTGCCGCCCCCGCCCGGCCACCTGATCGGTGGTGATCCGGACGGTGCCCACGATCCCGGGCTCGAGTGCCCGCGCGGCGAGGTCGGCGTTGGTCGACCCGGTGGACGCCACCACCTCGATCGGCCCCCAGCGGCGCACCCCGGCCTCATCGAGGAGCGAGCCGATCCTGCGTTCGACGTCGTGCGTATCCGGTGCCTCGGCGGTCATGGTGCGAGCCTAGAACGTCACCGCCTGCACGCGGCCGGTTGACGTGCATCACAGCACTCTCGATAGCATCGACTCCCATGACCACTGCTTCGTCAGATTCCGGGGCCGCGCCCGACATCCACACCACCGCCGGAAAGCTCGACGACCTGCGGCAACGACTGGCCGAAGCGCGGTATCCGGTCGGCGAGGCAGCGGTGGACAAGATCCACGCCAAGGGCAAGCTCACCGCGCATGAGCGCATCACCTACCTGCTCGACGAGGGGTCGTTCGTCGAACTCGACGCGCTGGCCCGGCATCGCAGCACCAATTTCGGTCTGGCCGACCGTCGTCCGCTCGGCGACGGCGTGGTCACCGGCTACGGCACCATCGACGGCCGCGAGGTGTGCATCTTCTCCCAGGACGTCACCGTGTTCGGCGGCAGCCTCGGCGAGGTGTACGGCGAGAAGATCGTCAAGGTCATGGACCTCGCGATCAAAACCGGACGCCCGCTGATCGGCATCAACGAAGGCGCGGGCGCCCGTATCCAGGAGGGCGTGGTCTCCCTCGGTCTCTACGGCGAGATCTTCTACCGCAACGTCCGCGCGTCGGGCGTCATCCCGCAGATCTCCCTCATCATGGGTCCCGCCGCGGGCGGGCACGTCTACTCCCCCGCGCTCACCGACTTCACCGTGATGGTCGACCAGACCAGCCAGATGTTCGTCACCGGGCCCGACGTGATCAAGACGGTCACCGGCGAGGACGTCACGATGGAAGACCTCGGCGGCGCCACCACCCACATGACGAAATCGGGTGTGGCGCACTATGTCGGCTCCGACGAGGAGGACGCCCTCGACTACGTGAAGGACCTCCTCGGCTATCTGCCCAGCAACAACCGCGCCGACCCGCCGCGCCTGCCGGTGGATCAGCCCGCCGCCGGGTCGATCGAGGACACCCTCACCGAGGAGGACCTCGAACTCGACACGTTGATCCCCGACTCGGCCAATCAGCCCTACGACATGCACGAGGTGATCGAGCACATCGTCGACGACGGCGAATTCCTCGAGGTCCAGGCCGAACGGGCCACCAACATCATCATCGGTTTCGGCAGGGTCGACGGCCGCAGCGTCGGCATCGTGGCCAACCAGCCAACCCAGTTCGCCGGTTGCCTCGACATCAACGCATCGGAGAAGGCCGCACGCTTCGTGCGCACGTGCGACGCGTTCAACGTCCCGATCGTCACCCTCGTCGACGTGCCCGGCTTCCTCCCCGGCACCGACCAGGAATACAACGGCATCATCCGGCGCGGCGCCAAACTGCTCTACGCCTACGGAGAGGCCACGGTCGGCAAGATCACCGTGATCACTCGCAAGGCCTACGGCGGCGCCTACGACGTGATGGGTTCCAAGCACATGGGTGCCGACGTCAACCTGGCCTGGCCCACCGCGCAGATCGCCGTGATGGGCGCGTCCGGCGCCGTCGGATTCGTCTACCGGCATCGGCTGCTGGAAGCCGCGACCACCGGAGAAGACGTCGACGCGCTGCGCCTGCAACTGCAGGAGGAGTACGAGGACACCCTGGTGAACCCGTACGTCGCCGCCGAACGCGGTTACGTCGACGCCGTGATCCCGCCGAGCCACACCCGCGGCCAGATCGCCACCGCGCTGCGGCTGCTCGAACGCAAGGTGGTCAGCGTGCCGCCCAAGAAGCACGGGAACATCCCGCTGTGAGCACGGGGAACACGGGTGACGCAGACCCCACCACGAACGGCAGCGACGATTCCCGTCCGATGCTGCGGATCGTCTCGGGCAACCCCACCGACGAGGACATCGCCGCGCTGGTCGCGGTGCTGACCGCCGCCGGCGGTGGCCCGGCCCCGCATCACGACGCCGGTCCCCGCGACGACTGGGGACGCATCGAGGACAATCTGCGTTCGGCCTGGCCGGCCTCGACCGGATTCCTCCGCGGACGCTGGTGACCTCACACATCGAGGTCATCCTCGGGTCGGCGTCACCAGCCCGTCTGTCGGTGCTGCGACACGCCGGTCTCGCCCCGCGCGTCCTGGTCTCCGACGTCGACGAGGACGCGCTGCTCACCGAACTCGTCGGCGCCGACCCCGGTGACGCGGTGGCCCGCCTCGCCGACGCCAAGGCCGACGCGGTGGTCGCGACGGTCCTCGCCGAACGGGCCGCGGCCCCCGACGTATCCGGACTGCCCGACGTGGTGATCCTGACCTGCGACTCGATGCTGCTGCATCGGGGCACGCTCTCGGGCAAACCACACACCGCCGACGCCGCGATCGCCCAGTGGAAACGGGTGCGCGGGACCGACGGCGAACTGCTCACCGGTCACTGTGCGATGCGGGTGTCGGGTCTCGACGTCGTCGGGCGCACCCACGACACAGCGTCGACGATCATCCGTTTCGGCCACGTGTCCGACGCGGAGATCGAGGCCTACGTGGCCACCGGCGAACCACTCGAGGTGGCCGGCGCCTTCACCCTCGACGGGCTCGGCGGCTGGTTCATCGACGGGATCGAGGGCGACCCGTCGTCGGTCATCGGCATCGGCCTGCCCACCGTGCGGCATCTGCTCGCTCGGCTGGGCATCGCCGTCGCCGACCTCTGGCGCCCCTGACGCCACCGCGCGCGGCAGAGCTCAGGCGAACACTTCGGGCCAGTAGCGGTGCAGACAGTCGATCGGCTGTCCCTGCCGGTTGTAGCTCGGTCCGGCGAACCCGAGGCTGATCGCCGCGATGCGCTGCGGGCTGGTGCCGTGACCCTCACCCGACCTCGCGTCGCCGATCTGGCCGAGCAGCGCCACCGCCTGCACGATGTCGGGAATCGAGAGCTGGTTACGTTTGAGTACCGTGGCCGCCCAGTTGCCGGCGAGACAATCGGCGATCAGCTCGTCGTTGTCCCCGTGCGGTAGGTCGGCGGCGGGCACCCCGCCGGATTTGGCGATGCGGTACACCACGTTGTGGCCGTACTCGTGTGCGATGACGGTGGCCGCGGTGAACTCACCGAGGAACGCCCCCGAACTGCCCAGCAGCCGACCGTTCCAGATGTCGACGAACGTCGACACCGGCAACACCACCGCGCCCTGCCGGCGTTGCCCGGCGCCGGTGGTCGCGGTGTCGAGCGGGCAGAAGAAGGCGTTGGGGGTGTCGGCCTGTACCAGTTCGCGGGCGCCATCGGCATTCGTGCACTGCGACAAGAACTCCCGGCCCTGCTTCACCAGTACCCGACCCGGCTGCGGCTGACCCCACCGCAGACCCGTGAACCACGCCCCCCAGGTGTCGTCGAGGTCGTCGAGCACCGAACCGATGTAGCCCGGAACGGTCTGCGGCGCGTTCGCCGCCGTGACCCTTCCGGTCATCAGGCTCTCCGACGGCGCCGAGAGCATCGGGCACACCGACGGCGTGCAGGCGCCCGGCACCGCGGCCGTGCCCGGTTCCGGCGATCCACCGGGGGTGGTGGCCGTGGGTGAGCTGGTCTCGGTGGTGGTCGGTGCCGAACCGGTCCGGGTCGCCGTGGCCGTGGTGGTCTCGGTGGGCTCGCCGTTGCGCGGGGACGACGACGAGCACGCAGCCACGGCGAGTACCGCGGCGAGGGCCACGACCACGACGGCCGCACGGAGGCACTGCGACGGGCACCTGTCGGGCGCGGGTCGGATCATGCGGGGAAATCTACCAACGGCCGCGGCCCGACCGAATCGACGGCCGACGAATGAATGACGCGATCTCGACTACGCTGTTGAAGGACCAACGCCGGTCCACCGCGCCGCATCGAGCCCAATGGGAGCTGGAGAACTGACCGTGAGTGTTGAAACCGACCCGAATCCGGCATTCGCCGAGTACGCGCATCCCGAGCGTCTGGTGACCACCCAGTGGTTGTCGGCGCACCTGGGCGCCAAGGGTCTCAAGATCGTCGAGTCCGACGAGGATGTGCTGCTCTACGACATCGGTCACATCCCGACGGCACAGAAGATCGACTGGCACCTGCACCTCAACGATCCGGTCACGCGGGACTACATCAACGGTGAGCAGTTCGCAGAACTGATGCGCAGCAAGGGAATCGAGCGCGACGACACCGTGGTGATCTACGGCGACAAGAGCAACTGGTGGGCCGCGTACGCGCTGTGGGTGTTCACCCTGTTCGGGCACGAGGACGTGCGGCTGCTCGACGGCGGGCGCGACGCGTGGATGTCGGAGGACCGCGACACCTCCTTCGACGTCCCCGAATATCCGCGCAGCGATTACCCGGTCGTCGAACGTGACGATTCACGGATCCGGATCTTCGCCGACGAGGTTCGCGCCGCGCTGGGTTCCGAACCGCTCGTCGACGTCCGTTCGCCGCAGGAGTACACCGGCGAACGCACCCACATGCCCGACTATCCCGAGGAGGGCGCGCTGCGCGGCGGACACATCCCCACCGCGGTCTCCATCCCCTGGGCCAAGACGGTCCGATCCGACGGGCGTTTCCGCCCGCGGGCCGAACTCGACGAGATCTACGACGGCCTCGATCCCGCCACCGCCACCATCGCCTACTGCCGTATCGGTGAGCGGTCGAGTCACACCTGGTTCGTCCTGACGCATCTGCTCGGTTTCACCAACGTCCGCAACTACGACGGCTCGTGGACCGAGTGGGGCAACGCGGTCCGTGTACCCATCGCCGTCGGCGATGCGCCCGGCGAAACCCCCGGGTGAACCGGCCATGGCCGCCCTTCCACCGGCCCTCGCCGAGATCGTCGACGACTTTGCTGCGCTTGGCGATTCGGACAAGGTGACGCTGCTGCTCGAGTTCGCGGGCGAGTTACCCCCGCTGCCCGAGTATCTCCACGAGGAGGCCATGGAACCGGTACCGGAGTGCCAGTCGCCGGTGTTCCTCTCCGTCGACGCCGCCGACCCCGCGGCGGTGCGCCTGTTCTTCAGCGCACCGCGGGAGGCGCCCACCACCCGCGGATTCGCGTCGATACTGGCGCAGGGACTCGACAGCGAACCGGCCGAGGTCATCCTCGACGTGCCGGGCGACTTCTACCACGACCTCGGACTCGACGCGGCGGTCAGTCCGCTGCGCCTGCGCGGCATGGCCGGAATGCTCGGCCGCATCAAGAATCAGGTGCGCACACAGACCGGGCGCCGGTGAGCACCGCCGGAACGGCACGCCGATGAAGTTCGTGCAGATCCTGGAAGAGCCGATCGCCCCCGGCGGGCTCGTCGAATGGGTGCCGTCGGTCCGGGGCGGGCTGGCCGCGTGGGACAGCGACTCCCGGCTCACCTCACACAACCACGAGCAGCATCTGCGCTCGGCGTTCGAGTACCGGGCCCGTACCCGGCGCGAGGGCGGCCGCGAGTCGTGGCTCGGCCTGGTGATCGAGTTCGACGAACCCCTGTCGATCCCCGCGATCCGCGCCACCCTGCTCACGTGGATCGACCGCCACGAGGTGCTGCGCAGCCACGTCGTACTGACCGGCGACGGGCTGACCCGGCTCACCACCGCACCGGGCACCGTCGGACTCAAGATGGGCCGGATCGGCTGGTACAACGAGTCCGGTCCGCTGACCGAGCAGGTCGCCGGGGCCTTCGACCGGGCAACCGCTCCCCTGCAATGGCCGGCCTACCTGTTTGCCACGGTGGGCCGGGAGGATTCCTTCACCCTGCTGTTCGCCGCCGACCACTCGCTGGTCGACGGGTACTCGCTGATCACGGCGCAACACGAACTCGTCACGCTCTACCAGTCGCAGCGCGACCATCGCGACGTCGAGTTACCCGAGGTGGGCAGTTACGTCGACTTCAGCGCGCAGGAACGCCGACTGGCCGATCAGACCGGCGCCGACCATCCCGCGGTGCCCACGTGGTCGACGTTTCTGCGGGCGGGCCGAGGCGACATGCCACCGTTCAATGACGGCCTCGGCGGTGAACGCGTTCCCGGTACCGAACCCGACCCGGCCACCGACCCGCCGCAGCAATCGGTGTCGGGGGTGGTGGTCGACGACGACGCGGCCAACCGGTTCACCGCGGTGTGCTCGCAGGCGGGCGGCACGCTGGCCGCCGGTGTTCTGGCCGCGTTCGCGCTGGCCCATCACGGCCAGACCGGCGACTCGGAATTCCGCTGTGTGCTGCCGCGTCACACCCGTGACGAATCCCGGTGGCTCACCGCGCTGGGCTGGTTCGTCGCGGTGGCCCCCTTCTGTCTGGACATGTCCGACTCCCCCACCTTCGATCAGGCGGTCGCGCGCGCCACCACCGAACTCAAACGGGCTCGCCAGGGGGCGTCGTTGCCGTTCCTGCGGGTGGCCGGCCTGATGGGCTACCGGGGCGAACCGCGCTTTGTGATCTCGTTCATCGACACCCGGTACGCACCCGGCGCCGCGGCGGCCGACGCCGGCCGCGCCCGGGTCATCCGCAGCCACAGCTACTCCCCCGACGAGGTGTTCATCTGGATCAACCGGACGCCGTCGGGGATGCGGTTGTCCGCGCGTTTTCCCGCCGACGACAGCGACCCGGACACGCAGCCCGTGCGCCGCTATCTGAAGGATTTCGTCGACCTGGTGCGCACGGTCGGAGACGAGAGCACGTTCAGCATTCAGAGGTGACCCTCGCCGTCACCGATCGTTTGATCGGTGGGTTAGGGTGAACCCCGGACCACCGACAACCGACGCTCAGTAGTCAGGCCCCAGGAGAACAAGTGCCCAGTCCCACGATCAGCAAGATCCTCATCGCCAACCGGGGGGAGATCGCCGTCCGCGTCATCCGGGCCGCTCGTGACGCAGGTATCCCCAGCGTCGCGGTGTATGCGGAACCCGACGCGAACGCGCCGTTCGTGCGGCTGGCAGACGAGGCCTTCGCGCTGGGCGGGCAGACTTCGGCGGAGTCGTATCTGGCCATCGACAAGCTTCTCGACGCGGCCGCCAAGTCCGGCGCCAACGCCGTTCACCCCGGGTACGGCTTCCTGTCGGAGAACGCCGACTTCGCGCAAGCGGTCATCGACGCCGGGCTGATCTGGATCGGTCCGTCGCCGCAGTCGATCCGCGACCTCGGCGACAAGGTGACCGCACGCCACATCGCGCTGCGCGCGGACGCGCCGATGGCCCCGGGCACCAAGGACCCGGTCAAGGACGCCGACGAGGTGGTGGCCTTCGCCGAGGAGTTCGGTGTCCCGGTGGCCATCAAGGCGGCGTTCGGTGGCGGTGGTCGCGGCATGAAGGTGGCCTACTCCATCGAGGAGATCCCCGAACTGTACGAGTCGGCGCACCGTGAGGCCACCGCCGCGTTCGGCCGCGGTGAGTGTTTCGTCGAGCGTTATCTCGACAAGGCCCGCCACGTCGAGGCACAGGTGATCGCCGACCAGCACGGCAACGTGATCGTTGCCGGCACCCGCGACTGCTCGCTGCAGCGCCGGTTCCAGAAGCTCGTCGAGGAGGCCCCGGCGCCGTTCCTCACCACCGAGCAGCGTGAGCGCATTCACTCGTCGGCCAAGGCGATCTGCCGCGAGGCCGGCTACTACGGTGCGGGCACCGTCGAATTCATGGTGAGCGCCGACGGCCTCATCTCGTTCCTGGAGGTCAACACCCGACTGCAGGTGGAGCATCCGGTGACCGAGGAGACCGCGGGCATCGACCTGGTGCGCCAGCAGTTCCGCATCGCCAACGGCGAGAAGCTGGAGCTCTCCGCCGACCCCGAACCCCGCGGGCACGCCTTCGAGTTCCGCATCAACGGCGAGGACGCGGGACGCAACTTCCTGCCGGCTCCCGGCCCGGTGACCGTCTACCACGAGCCTGCGGGTCCCGGTGTGCGCGTGGATTCCGGTGTGGAGCAGGGCAGCGTGATCGGCGGACAGTTCGATTCGATGCTGGCCAAGCTGATCGTCACCGGCGAGACCCGCGAGCAGGCGCTCGAACGCGCCCGCCGCGCGCTGTCGGAGTACCGCATCGAGGGCCTGGCCACGGTGTTGCCGTTCCATCGTCACATCGTGTCCAACCCCGCCTTCGTCGGGCGGACCACCGACGACGGCACCGAGACGTTCGACGTGTACACCAAGTGGATCGAAACCGAGTGGGACAACCCGATCGAGCCGTACACCGGTGGCGAGCCCATCGAGGACGAGGAGCTGCCGCGGCAGAGCGTCGTCGTCGAGGTCGGTGGACGTCGCGTCGAGGTGTCGCTGCCCGGTGACCTTGCGCTGGGTGGCGGCGGGTCGGCGGCGCATGGCGTCGTACACAAGAAGCCCAAGCCGCGTGCCCGCAAGAAGGGCGGCGGTGCTGCCGCCTCCGGCGACGCGGTGACCGCACCGATGCAGGGCACCGTGGTGAAGATCGCTGTCGAAGAGGGCCAGCAGGTGGCCGCGGGCGATCTGGTGGTGGTCCTGGAGGCCATGAAGATGGAGAACCCGGTGACCGCGCACAAGGACGGTGTGGTCACCGGCCTGGCCGTCGAGGCCGGCGCGGCGGTCACCCAGGGCACCGTTCTGCTCGAACTCAAATAGCGCTCAGCAGGTGGAGCCGGTCGAGATCAATGCCGGTTCGTGGTATCTGCGCGGCCTACGTGCCGATGATCGGCTCTCGGATGCGGCCGCCCTCGCAGAGCTGGGTGTCGATGACCCGGTGCGGTACGTGGCGGGCGCCGACGCCGGCTGGCGAGACGAAACCACGTTCACCTGGGCGGTGTGTGTGCCGACCACCGGTGAGTTGATCGCACTGATCGGGCTGACCCCGGCCGCCGACGCGGCGAAGTCCGGTGTAGCCCAGTCCGGCACAGCGGAGCCCGGTGCAGCGCAGTCCGGTACAGCGCAGTCCGGCACAGCGGTGCTCTCCGGCTGCTGCCGCGCCGGCGGAGCCGACGCGATGACCGCCGCGGTGGCCCCGGTGTCCCGATTCGCTGCCGGCGCCCTCGGCCTGTCGGTGACCGGCGCATTGATCGATGCCATACCGCCGGTGATTGTGTGACGGAGTGGACAGCTCGATCCCGGACTCACCTCGCGGTGCGGTTGCGTTGAACTCTGTGAGGGAGGGAAATCCACCACAATCACGGAGGTTTCACACCATGGCAGACTTTCACAACATCACGGTGCTCGGTGCAGGCGTACTGGGCTCCCAGATCGCCTTCCAGTCCGCGTTCAAGGGTTTCGACGTCATCTCCTATGACGTCAGCGACAAGGCGCTCGCGGCTGCGGAGAAGCGCTTCGACGGCCTCGTCGAGACGTACAAGGCCGAGGTTCCCGACGCCGGGAACGGCGCCGCGGAGGCCGGCCGCGCCCGCATCACACTGACCAGCGACCTGGCCAAGGCCGTCGCCGACGCCGACCTCGTCATCGAAGCGGTGCCCGAGGTTCTCGAACTCAAGCAGGAGATCTACCGCAAGCTCGCCGACCTCGCGCCGGCGAAGACGATATTCGCCACCAACTCGTCGTCGCTGCTGCCCAGCGACCTCAAGGCATGCACCGGCCGCCCCGACCGATTCCTCGCACTGCACTTCGCCAATCGCGTGTGGCAGTTCAACACCGCCGAGGTGATGGGGACCAGCGACACCGACCCCAAGGTCTACGACGAGGTGGTCGAGTTCGCCAAGCAGATCGGGATGGTGCCGATCCAGCTGCACAAGGAGAAGGCCGGCTACGTCCTCAACACGTTGCTGATCCCGTTCCTCAACGCCGGACTCGAACTCGTCGCCGGCGGCTACGCCGACCCCGAGGATGTCGACGAGACGTGGCGGATCGCCACCGGATCACCGCTGGGTCCGATGCAGATCTACGACGTGATCGGGCTGGAGACGCCGTACAACATCCTGATGAACGGCGACCAGGGCAACCGGCACCTCGGTGCCTGGCTCAAGGCCAACTACATCGACGAGGGCAAGCTGGGCATGGCCAGCGGCGAAGGCTTCTACACCTACCCTGCCAAGTCTTCCGCCTCCTGAGGTCGGGTCCGCCGAGTCGATGGGCTCACACCCCGATTCGGTCGGCTCACCGGTGATCCCGGTCGAGTCCCGAGGCCAGATCCGAACACTCCACCTCGACGACGCTGTGGGCGTGTGCGCGCAGATAGCGCGCCGCGCCCACATCGCCGTCGAGGGAGTCGATCACCCCGTCGAGGTGCTCGGCTCCCAGATACACCGGGTGGCCGGGATGGCCGCGATAGGTGACGCGCACCAATCGGTCCGGTGCACGGGCGGCGGCGTCGAGGAGCCGGCCGACCACCTCACCGCCGACGTCGGGCATGTCAACAACATGTAAAACCACACCGGCGAACCGGTTGCCGCGTCGAGCCCACCGCAACGCCGCGCGCACCGTCGCCGACAATCCGTCCGACCAATCGTCCACCACCAGCCCGACGGTGTCGTCGGGTGGTTCGATCACCGCCGCACCCATCGCCACGGCCACCTCGTCGCATCCCCCACCGCGTAGTGCCGCCACCGCATTCTGTAGCCATACTCCTTGTGCAGCAAGGATTTTCGGCTGCCCGAAGCGCGTTCCGGCACCAGCCGCGAGTACCACGCCGGCCACCGACGTCCCCGTGCGCGCGCGACCGGGGTTCCCGTCGGATGATCGCAGAGTCATGATGTGCGCCGATGGTAGGCGCACCCGTCCGTTCTGTCCCCTTTACCCAGGCGAAATATACGATCCGCGCCTCGCGCGAATGCGGCCCGCGGTCCACTATTTATCTGCCGGTGAGCCGCGCCACGTCCATGGCGCACGAAAGCACACCGACGCAGTGGGCACAGTCGCGCTTGGGCACAGTCGTGTGAAGGGGATCTCGTCATGGCAACCGATTCGGCACCGGCCGCACCGGCCAAAAAGAACAAGAGGGTTCATCCCGTCGATCAGGTGCCACCACCCGGCAAACTCGTCGCGCTCGGCGCCCAGCACGTCGTCGCCTTCTACGCCGGAGCCGTGCTGGTGCCGATCCTGATCGCCAACGCGATCGGCCTCGACAGCGCCGACCTCACCAAACTCATCACCGCCGACCTGTTCACGTGCGGCATCGCCTCGCTGCTGCAGTCGGTGGGCATCTGGAAGATCGGCGTGCGGCTGCCGCTGCTGCAGGGCATCACCTTCGCCACGCTGGCACCGGTGATCCACATCGCCAACCAGAACGGCGGCGGCACCGTCGGCCTGCAGACGGTGTACGGCGCAGTGATCGCCGCCGGCGCCTTCACCTTCCTCATCGCCCCGTACTTCGCCAGGCTGATCAGATTTCTGCCCCCCGTGGTGACCGGAACGCTGATCACCATCATCGGCGTCTGCCTGATCCCGGTCGGTGCCGGCGACGCGGTCACCAACCCCGTCGGCGAGAACGCCGGCCTGCACGACTCCGCCAACTGGAAATGGGTCTGCTACACCCTCGGCACCATCCTGCTGATCGTGTTGATGCAGCGCTTCTTCAAGGGCTTCATGGCGACCATCGCGGTGCTGCTCGGACTGGTGGTGGGCACGCTGGTCGCCTGGCTGTGCGGCGACGCCTCCTTCACCGACGTCGGCAAGTCGAGCTGGCTGGGCTTCACCCCGCCGTTCTATTTCGGATGGCCGCGCTGGGACATCGTCGCCATCGTCTCGCTGATCGTGGTGCTGCTCGTGGTGGCCGTCGAATCCACCGGCTCGGTGTTCGCCACCGGTGAGATCGTCGGTAAGCGCATCCGCAAGGAAGACATCGCGGCCACCGTGCGCGCCGACGGACTGGCCACCGTGATCGGCGGCTCGTTCAACTCGTTCCCCTACACGGCGTTCTCCGAGAACGTCGGCCTGGTGCGACTGACCGGCGTCAAGAGCCGCTGGGTGGTCGCCTGCGCCGGCTGCATCATGATCATCCTCGGCCTGATCCCCAAGCTCGCCGGTGTGGTGCAGTCGATTCCGTCGCCGGTACTCGGCGGCGCCGCGCTGATCATGTTCGCCACCGTCGCCATCGTCGGCATCCAGACGCTCACCGCGGTCGACTTCACCGACCACCGCAACCTCATCATCGCCGCCACCTCACTGGCCGTGGCGCTCTATGTACAGTTCTCGCAGTCGTCGACGCCGACGTCGGTCATCGAGAAGGGCGGCGAGGTGGTCAAGGTGCCCGCCCTGCCCGGCGTGGACGAGGCGATGCCCAACATCTTCCTGCAGATCCCCTTCTCCACGGGCATCACGATGGGTGCCATCACCGCGATCCTGTTGAATCTCTTGTTCTTCCACATCGGATCGCGGGGACCGGCGGTGGCCGGCGGCGGCGCCATCACACTCGACGAGGTCAACAAGATGACCCGGGAGATGTTCCGCGACGTCTTCGGCGAGGTGGTGCAGAGTGTCGACTGGGTGCTCGACCGCGCCTGGGCGCAGCGGCCTTTCGAGGACGTCCACGACCTGCGCATCGCCTTCCAGGAGGCCATGCTCACCGGCAGCGACGAGCAACAACTCCAGCTCATCAAGGCGTTCCCCGACCTGGGCGCCGAAGACGAGACGGGCACGCTGAGGGCGGTCGACCACAAGGGTCTCTCCCATCTCGAGGAGACCGAGCACGAGAACGTGGTGAACCTGGCGTCGGCCTACCGCGATCACTTCGGCTTCCCGCTGGTCATCTGCGCTCGGGAGACCGAACGCTACGACAGGGTGCTGCGCAACGGCTGGGCGCGGATGGATAACTCGGAGATCTCCGAGAAGTCGTTCGCACTGATCGAGATCGCCAAGATCGTCAACTACCGATTCGACGATCTCGTGGCCGACGCGAACCCGATCACCTCGGCCCGGTTCAGCCGCCAGCCCGAGCTCTCGTAGGCTGTCCGCGTGCGACGCGTGGATTGGCGAGGATTGTCCAGTTTCAACGACCTGACCGAACGTCAGGCCATCGGATCGCTCTACGAGTGCTGCAGTTCGTCGATCTGGGCGCTGCGGGTGGCGCGGGCCCGCCCGTTCTCCGACGACGAGGCGCTGCTCGAATACGCCGACCTGATCCTCGCCGAACTCACCGAGGCCGACCTCGACGAAGCCCTGGCCGGGCATCCACGGATCGGTGACCGTCCCGACAACCCGTCGTCGTCGCGGGAACAGTCGGGTGTCACCGGCGCCGATCCGGCGGTGCTGGCCGAACTCAAGGAACTCAACAAGGCCTACGACGAGAAGTTCGGGCATGTGTATCTGGTGTTCGCCAATGGCCGGCCCGCCGACGAACTGCTGGCGATCCTCAAGGAACGCCTGCGCAACGACGCCGAGACCGAACGCCGGGTGATGCGGATGGAACTGGCCAAGATCAACCGCAGCCGCCTGCAGCGCATGCTGACCCCCGCGGTGCAGTTCGTCGATGACTAGGGTGACACCATGACAGGTCTGTCCACGCACGTCCTCAACGCCGTCTCCGGCGCCCCCGCGGTGGGGATGTCGGTGAGCCTGCGCGCCGTCGACGGCGAGGAACTCGCCACCGGGGTCACCGACGACGACGGCCGCATCTCCCAGGTGAACCGGGATCCGTTGGCGCCCGGCACATATCACCTGGTGTTCGCCACCGGCGAATGGTTCGACGGCAACGGGATCGTCGGCTTCTTCCCGCAGGTCGACATCTGCTTCACCGTCGACGACCCGTCCCGGCACTATCACGTCCCGATCCTGCTGAGTCCGTACTCGTACTCCACCTATCGCGGTAGCTGACGGTTCACGATCTCGGCAACCCCGGTGCGGCGGCGACGGCGTCGATCGCCGACCCACGGTCGGTGAGGTCGTAGGCAAAGGTGCTGATGCCGCGGCACAGAGGGTGCAGGACACCCTCACCGCAACGTCCATTACGCTGGTTCGCGCAGTTGGTTCGTCCGCGCGCACCGTGATCGCAGCGCGCGGCGTCGAGCCCGGTCCCGGATTCCGTCCGGCTCCCCGGGTGAGAGGGAATCCGGTGGGAATCCGGAACTGTCCCGCAGCGGTATGTCGGAACGACCGCCGTCATCAGCACTGGGTGCACTGCGCCCGGGAAGCGACGGCCAGTAGGTGTAACGCCCGTCCGGGTGTGCGAGCCGGCGAGTCCGAAGACCTGCCTGCTGTACCGGCCGCGCCGCGGCCGGTGGCTCGCCGCCTCGAGGACTGGGCGCAGGTCGATCATGCCATCCGTGGTGCCCGCTCCGGTGCGGCACCCGTGGCTTGTCGATGCTCCCTGCAGGGCGGTGAACCGTTGACATCCAGTGCAGGAGTACACGACTCATGTCCATCAGTTCCCATGCCGGCGCCTCCGCGGGTCCCACCTCGGGGCCGGTCGCCGCGCCGTTCACCACCACCGTTCCCGGCACCGGACGTATCGGTCCGCGCCGCGAACTCAAACGCGCCGTCGAGGGCTACTGGCGCGGCACGGTCGGCGCCGCCGACCTCGAACAGACCGCCGCCGGGTTGCGCCGCGACACCATCGATCAGTTGGTCGCGGCCGGATTCGACTCGATCCCGATCAACACGTTCTCCTACTACGACCAGATGCTCGACGCCACCGTGCTCTTCGATGCGCTACCGGAGCGTTTCACGGCCATCGGCGACGATCTCGACCGCTACTTCGCCGCGGCCCGCGGCACCGGCGACCTCACGCCGATGGAGATGACGAAGTGGTTCGACACCAACTACCACTATCTCGTTCCCGAGATCTCCCCCGACACCACATTCGGACTCAACCCCGCCAAGCTTCTCGGCGAGGTGTCCGAGGCCCACGCCGCGGGTGTCCCGGCGCGCCCGGTGATCATAGGACCGATCACCTATCTGGCGCTGGCCAAGGCCGTTGACGGCGGCGTCGACCCGCTGCGTCGCCTCGACGACCTGCTGCCGCGGTACACCGAACTGCTCACTCTGTTGGCGGCGACCGGTGTCGGCTGGGTGCAGATCGACGAGCCCGTACTGGTCACCGACATCGCCGACGGCCTTCCGGCGCTGGCACACTCGGTGTATTCGGCGCTGGCCGCTCCGGCCGGGCGCCCGGCGATCCTGGTCAGCACCTACTTCGGCGATCCCGGCGAGTCGCTGGCCGCACTGGCCCGCACACCGGTGGAGGCGATCGGCGTCGACCTGGTCGAGGGCTCGGTGGACTCCGTGGTCGCCGTACCCGAACTGGCCGGCAAACTGCTCGTCGCCGGAGTGGTCGATGGCCGCAATGTGTGGCGCACCGACCTCGACAAGGCGCTCGCCACACTCGGAACTGTGCTGGGTTCGGTACGGGCACTGGCGGTGTCGACGTCGTGCTCCACCCTGCACGTGCCCTACACGCTCGACGGTGAGAACGAACTCGACGCGAATCTGCGTGGCTGGCTGGCCTTCGCCGCCGAGAAGTACCACGAGGTGGCCACCTTGTCGCGGGCGCTGCGCGACGGGCGCGAGTCGCAGGCGGAGGCGTTCGCGGCGTCGGCCGCCGCCCTGTCCACCCGGGCCACCGATCCGCGGGTGCACGTGGCGTCGGTGCGCGAGCGGCTGGCCGCGATCTCGGCCGGCGACGTGACCCGCGGTCGGGCCGCCGAACGGATAGAAGCACAGAACACACGGCTGCAGCTGCCGGTGCTGCCGACCACCAAGATCGGCTCCTATCCGCAGACGTCGTCGATCCGGCTGGCGCGCGCCGCCCTGCGTTCCGGCGAAATCGACCACGCCGGATACGAGCGCCGGATGAAAACGGAAATCGCCGATGTGGTTGCGCTGCAGGAGACGCTCGGCCTCGACGTGCTGGTGCACGGCGAGCCCGAGCGCAACGACATGGTGCAGTACTTCGCCGAACAGCTCGACGGCTTCTTCGCCACCACGAACGGCTGGGTGCAGTCCTACGGCACCCGCTGCGTCCGTCCGCCGATCCTCTTCGGCGACGTGGTGCGTCCGCGACCGATGACCGTGGACTGGATCACCTACGCGCAGTCGCTGACCGACAAGCCGGTCAAGGGCATGCTCACCGGTCCGGTCACCATCCTGGCGTGGTCGTTCGTCCGCGACGACCAGCCGCTGTCGGTGTCGGCCAACGAGATCGCGCTCGCCATCCGGGACGAGACCATCGACCTGGAACGGGCCGGTGTCAGCATCATCCAGGTGGACGAACCGGCCCTGCGCGAATTACTGCCACTGCGCGACGCCGACAAGCCCGCGTATCTGGAGTGGGCGGTGCGGGCGTTCCGGCTGGCGACGTCGGGCATCACCGACGCCGTGCAGATCCACACTCACCTGTGCTACTCCGAGTTCGGTGAGGTGATCGGCGCGATCGCCGATCTCGATGCCGACGTCACCTCGATCGAGGCGGCACGCTCGGCGATGGAGGTGCTCGACGACCTCAACGAGGTGGGCTTTGCCAACGCTGTGGGTCCTGGTGTGTACGACATCCACTCGCCGCGCGTCCCGTCCCCCGCGGAGATCGAGGTGTCGCTGCGGGCGGCACTGGCCGCGGTGGGCCCGCAACGGCTGTGGGTGAATCCCGACTGCGGCCTGAAAACCCGCACCACCGAGGAGGTCACCGCGGCACTGACCAACCTGGTGTCCGCGGCCACCGCGGTGCGTTCCGAAGTCGGCTGAGTTCGCATGTGTCCAGAAGGGTCACCGCTCGGCATGCCGAGTGGTACCGGTACTTGTGCCGGGCTACAGCGGTGACCTTTCTGGCGCTTGCTCGGCCGCAAGCTCGCGCCTCTTCGCTCCCCGTGTCCGCCATCGCGGCGGACGCATCTCGCTCACCAGCACACCCACCACGATCAGCGCCGCTCCCGCAAGCGCGGGCGCGGGCAGTCTCTCACCGGCCAGCCTGCCGAAAAGGCCCGCCCACACCGGTTCCCCGGTGTAGATCACGGTGGCCCGGGTGGGCGAGACGAACTTCTGAGCCCAGTTCATCGTCAGCTGGATCACGATGCTCGCCGCACCCATGCCCACGGCGGCGAGCAGCCACACCCACGAGAACGACGGCACCGACTCGCCGGCCACCGGCATCACCAGAAACGAGAGTCCCCCGCCGACGAGCAGTTGGATGATGGTGACGCGCTGGATGTTGACGCGTCCGGCGAAGAAGCCGATGAGCAGGATCTCGCCCGCGCAGCCGATCGCACCGAGCAGCGTCGCGAACTCACCAGCGCCGAAGCCAAGGCCGCCGGCGTCGCGTCCGGAGAGCAGCAGCAGGCCGACAAAGGCGAGGGTGACGCCGATCCAGCTCATCGCACCGGGCCGCTTGCGGAAGATCGCCCACTGCGCCACCGGCACCAGCGGCACGTACATCGCCGTGATGAACGCCGACTTGCTCGAGCTGATCGACTGCAGCCCAAAGGTTTGCAGGCTGTAGGCGAATGCCAGCATGAGTCCGATCGAGACCCCCGCCACGACGTCGAGACGCGTGATGCCCCGCAGCGACCTGCCGAAGACGAGC
The DNA here is from genome assembly GCF_053588635.1 of Gordonia sp. NPDC003425. Classification (NCBI taxonomy): domain Bacteria; kingdom Bacillati; phylum Actinomycetota; class Actinomycetes; order Mycobacteriales; family Gordoniaceae; genus Gordonia; species Gordonia sp. NPDC003425. Next base: position 128,093 of record NZ_JBSFQI010000003.1, read on the forward strand.
AGTCCGAACAGCCCGGCAACGGTGAAACGCAGTCCGACGAAGAACAGCGGTCCGCTGTGGGCCATCGCGGTGTGTACCACCAGGAAGGTGCCGCCCCAGATCGCGGTCACCGCGATGAGGGCCAGTTCGTGACGGCCGAGCTGGATACCCCCTCGGTCGCGGGCCGGATCTTTGCGCAACATAGTGCACAAGCTTAGGCGTAATATAGTGCGCATGCCAAGTCGACGATCCGACGTGCTGGCCCACGTGGGCCGCAACCTGCGCGATCTGCGCAGGCAGAGCGGTCTGAGCCAGGCGGCCCTCGCCGACTCGTCCGGCATCAGCAGGCGCATGATCGTCAACCTCGAGGGCGGCGACACCAACATCAGTCTCGCCAGCCTCGACCGGCTCGCCGAGGCGCTCGGCGTCCGCTTCGTCGACATGGTGCGCGACCCGGACAGCCACTCCCGCGATCTCGACGTGGTGGCCTGGCGTGGCGAGGACGAACACAGCGTCGGAGTGCTGCGGACCAGCGTCCCCGCACGCCACGAGGTGCAGATGTGGACCTGGACGCTGGGCCCGGGCGAACGCTACGACGCCGAACCCGACCCGGACGGCTGGTTCGAAACGGTGCTCGTCGCCTTCGGCCGGTTACGCATCGCCTTCGCCGACCCGCAGTCCCCCGACATCGACCTCGACCCCGGCGAGCACACCACCTACCCGAGCTCGCAGACCTACTCCTACGTCAACATCGCCGACGGCACCACGCGATTCGTCCGCAACGTGATCAACTGAGCGTCGACCACTCGCGCGGGAAGGTCGCGTCGCGCTCAGCCGATCTCGATGAGCAGATCGCCCGGCGACACCTGCTGCACCGACCCGATCGCCACCCGCGACACCTTGCCGGCGACGGGCGCGGTGATGGTCGCCTCCATCTTCATGGCCTCGATGGTGCCGATCGCGGCGCCCGCGGCCACCTCGTCGCCCACATCCACCGACAGCGACACCACGCCCGCGAACGGCGCACCGACGTGGCCCGGGTTGGACCGGTCGGCGCGCTCGGCGGTGGCCACCTTGGAGTCCACCGAACGGTCACGCACCGCGATCGGCCGCAACTGTCCGTTGAGCACACACATCACGGTGCGCATGCCGCGCTCGTCGGGTTCGCTGATCGCCTCGAGACCGATGAGCAGTTCCACCCCGGGTTCGAGTTCCACCCGGTGTTCCTCGCCGTAGCGCAGTCCGTAGAAGAACTGGTTCGCCGAGAGCCGCGATGTGTCGCCGTAGGCGTCGCGGTGCTCGGTGTACTCGCGGGTCGGGCCGGGGAACAGCAGCCTGTTGAGCGTCTCCTGCCGCCCGCGTCCGGACTCGTCGAGCGCGGCGGAGTCGGCGGCCGACACCTCGGCGGGCGGTCGGGGCGCCGAACGCCCGGCCAGCGCTCGCGTACGCAGCGGCTCGGGCCAGCCGCCGGCCGGTTCACCGAGTTCACCGCGCAGGAAACCGATCACCGAATCGGGAATGTCGTAGGCGCCCGGATCGGCGGCGAACTCCTCGGGTGCGATGCCCTGCCCGACGAGCGCCAGGGCGAGGTCGCCGACCACCTTCGACGACGGCGTCACCTTGATCAGCCGGCCGAGCATGGTGTCGGCGGCCGCGTAGGCCTCCTCCACCGCCTCGAAGCGGTTACCCAGGCCCAGCGCGATGGCCTGCTGCCGCAGATTCGAGAGCTGACCGCCGGGAATCTCGTGCGAGTACACCCGCCCGGTGGGTGCGGGTACGCCGGATTCGAAGGGCGCGTACACCTTTCGCACCGCCTCCCAATACGGTTCCAGATCGCACACCGCCCCCAGGTCCAGGCCCGTGTCGTGGTCGGTGTGCGCGAAGGCCGCGACGATCGCCGACAGCGGCGGCTGGCTCGTGGTGCCGGCCAGCGGACCGCCGGCCCCGTCGACGGCGTCGGCGCCGGCCGCCACCGCCGCGAGGTAGGTGGCCAGCTGCCCGCCCGGTGTGTCGTGGGTGTGCACGTGGATCGGCAGATCGAACTCGCGGCGCAGCGCCGACACCAGGCGGGTGGCCGCCGGCGCCCGCAACAGCCCGGCCATGTCCTTGATGGCCAGGATGTGCGCACCGGCCTCGACGATCTGCTCGGCCAGCCGCAGGTAGTAGTCGAGGGTGTAGAGATCCTCGGCGGGATCGGCCAGATCGCCGGTGTAACTCATCGCGACCTCGGCGACGGCGCGACCGGTCTCGCGGACGGCGTCGACGGCCGGTCGCATCTGGTCGATGTTGTTGAGTGCGTCGAAGATCCGGAAGATGTCGATGCCGACCTCGGTGGCCTCGGCGACGAAGGCGGTGGTCACCTTGGTGGGGTACGGCGTGTACCCGACGGTGTTCGCGCCGCGCAGCAGCATCTGCAGACAGATGTTGGGCATCGCCTCACGCAACTGCGCGAGCCGGTCCCACGGGTCCTCCTTGAGGAACCGCAAGGCGACGTCGTAGGTGGCCCCACCCCAGCACTCGACGCTGAGCAACTGCGGGGTCAGCGCGGCCACGTAGGGGGCCACGGCGATCATGCCGCTGGTGCGCACCCGGGTGGCCAGCAACGACTGGTGGGCGTCGCGGAACGTGGTGTCGGTGACCCCGACCGCCGGCCGCTCCCGCAGATCCCGCGCGAAGCCATCGGGCCCCAGCGAGAGAAGCCGTTGCCGCGACCCGTCCGGCGGCGAGTCGAGTACCCCGAGGTCGACGCCGGGCAGTTTGTCGCGCGGATAGACGGTGGTGGGGCGTTCACCGTGCGGTTTGTTGACCGTGACGTCGGCGAGGTACGAGAGGATGCGGGTGCCGCGGTCGGCCGACCCGCGCGAGGTGAGCAGCCACGGGCGGTCGCCGATGAACGACGTGGTGACGCGTCCCGCCGCGAAATCCGGGTCGTCGAGCACGGCTTGCAGAAACGGGATGTTGGTGGCCACCCCGCGAATGCGGAACTCCGCCAACGCGCGTCGCGCGCGGCGCACGGCGGTGTCGAAATCCCTTCCACGACAAGTCAACTTGACGAGCATCGAATCGAAATGCCCCGATACGTCGCCGCCCAGGTTGGCGCCGCCGTCCAGCCGCACCCCGGCACCGCCGGGGCTGCGGTAGGCGGTGATGCGGCCGACGTCGGGCCGGAATCCGTCGGCCGGGTCCTCGGTGGTGATCCGGCATTGCATCGCCGCACCGCGGATCGTGATCGAGTCCTGCGTGAGTCCCAGATCGCTCAGCCGCTCCCCGGCGGCCACCCGCAGCTGAGCACCCACCAGGTCGACGTCGGTGATCTCCTCGGTCACCGTGTGCTCCACCTGAATCCGCGGGTTCATCTCGATGAAGACGTGGTTGCCGTGTGCATCGACGAGGAATTCGACGGTGCCCGCGCACGAGTAGCCGATCTGCCGGGCGAAGGCCACCGCGTCGGCGCAGATCCGTGACCGCAGTGCGGGGTCGAGGTTGGGGGCGGGTGCCAACTCGACCACCTTCTGGTGTCGGCGTTGCACACTGCAGTCACGCTCGAACAGGTGGATCACGTCGCCGTGGGTGTCGGCGAGGATCTGCACCTCGATGTGGCGCGGGTCGATCACCGCCTGCTCGAGGAACACGGTCGGATCGCCAAACGCGGTGTCGGCCTCGCGGGAGGCGGCGCCGATCGCGTCGGCCAGATCCTCACGATGCTCGACGCGACGCATACCGCGGCCGCCGCCGCCGGCCACCGCTTTGACGAACACCGGAAAGCGCATCGTCTCCGCGGCCGCCACGAGTTCGTCGACATCCGCCGACGGTTCCGAGGAGGCGAGCACCGGGAGCCCGGCCGCGCGGGCCGCGGCCACCGCCTCGGCCTTGTTGCCGGTCAGGTCGAGTATCTGGGCCGACGGCCCCACGAAGGTGATGCCGTGCGCGGCGCAGGCCGCGGCCAGCCCGGCGTTCTCGGCGAGGAATCCGTAGCCCGGATAGATCGCATCGGCACCCGAATGCAGTGCGGCGCCGATGATCTCGTCCACCGACAGGTAGGCGCGCACCGGGTGGCCGGGCACGCCGATCTGATAGGACTCGTCGGCCTTCGACCGGTGCAGGGAGTTGCGGTCCTCGTAGGGAAACACCGCCACCGTGCGGGCGCCGAGTTCGTAGGCCGCGCGAAACGCCCGGATCGCGATCTCCCCGCGATTGGCCACCAGCACCTTGTCGAACATGTCACTCATCTCCTCGTCGCCCCCGAGCGGTGTTGCGCTTGACCATAACCCTCAAACGGTCGTGATCCCGGACGAACGTCTCAGACGACGAGGGTGCGCTGAGGGGGCCCGGTGTAGTCGCTCAACGGGCGGATGAGTGCGTTCGAGGCCGCCTGCTCCATGATGTGGGCGGTCCATCCGGTGATCCGGCTCATCACGAAGATCGGTGTGAACGAGCCGATGTCGAAGCCCATCAGGTGATATGCCGGTCCCGTCGGGAAATCGAGGTTCGGTGCGATCCCGGTGCGCGCGGCCATCGCCGACTCCAACTCGGTATAGATCCGCAGCCACCGGTCCTCCCCCATATGCGCCGACACCTCGCCGAGCGCCGCTCGCATCGTCGGCACCCGCGAATCGCCATTCTTGTACACGCGATGGCCGAAACCCATCACCTTCTCTTTTCGAGACAGCTTGCCGTCGAGCCAATCACGCGCGCGTTCGGGGCGGTCGATCTCGATCATGTCGTACATCACCGCTTCATTGGCCCCGCCGTGCAGCGATCCCTTCAGCGCGCCGATCGCCGCGGTGACCGCGCTGTAGATGTCGGACCGGGTGGAGGTCACCACGCGGGCGGTGAACGTGGAGGCGTTGAAACTGTGTTCGGCGTAGAGCACCATCGACTGCTCGAATGCCCGCACGATCACCGCGTCGGGCACCTCACCGAAGCACATGTTGAGGAAGTTCTCGGCGTAGCCGAGACCGTGATGAGGTCTGATCGGATCGAGTCCGCGGCGGCGACGCATGTCGGCGGCGACGATCGTCGGCAGCACCGCGAACATGCGCAGCGCCTTGTCGTGGTTGGCCGACGGGTCGGCGTTGTCCTCGTCGGGGTCCTCGCTGCCCAGGTAGCTGATCGCGGTGCGCACCACGTCCATCGGATGGCAGTTCTCCGGGATGCGTGCGAGCACCGCCTGCGTCGACCGGTCCAGGCGCCGACTCGCCCGCTCACGCTGGGTGAACGCGGCGAGTTCGGCGTCGCCGGGCAGCTCACCGTGCCAGAGCAGGTAGGCCACCTGTTCGACGCCGCAGTGCGCCGCGAGATCTTGCACCGCGTAGCCGCGGTAGGTCAGCGAGTTGGTTTCGGGGACCACCTTCGAGATCGAGGTGGAGTCGACGACGACACCCGCGAGCCCCTTGTGGACGGTCGGGGCGGTGACCGGTGTGCTCATGACAGGGCTCCTTCACGGTCGGTTTCACGGTGGCCTTCACGCTGGGCTTCACGGTGGGCGCCGAACAGATCCTGGTCGAAGTCGTTGTAGTCGGCGTAGCGCAGCAGCTCATAGAGCCTGCTGCGGTGCTGCATGCCATCGACAAGGCCCGATTGGGTTCCCGCGGTGCGGATCTCACGCAGGCCGGCCTCGACGGCACCCATCGCGATGCGCAGCGTGGTGACCGGGTAGATCACCGCGTTGTAGCCGATGTCGCCGAGTTGCGCCGTGGTGAACAGCTCGGATTTGCCGAACTCGGTCATGTTGGCCAGCAGCGGCACATCCACTGCGGCGCGGAACCTCTCGAACTCCGACAGGTCGCGTAGTGCCTCGGTGAAGATGAGGTCGGCGCCCGCGTCGGCGTACGCCTTGGCCCGGTCGATCGCGGCGTCGAGTCCCTCGACCGCGCGGGCGTCGGTGCGGGCACAGATGACGAAGTCGGGATCGCGTCGCGCCGACACCGCCGCGGCGAGGCGCCCGAGCATGTCACCGGTGGGCACCACGTCCTTGCCGTCGAGGTGGCCGCAGCGTTTGGGATTCACCTGGTCTTCGAGGTGACATCCGGCGAGTCCGGCGTCCTCGAGCATCGCCACGGTCCGTGCGGCGCTCATGGGTTCGCCGAACCCGGTGTCGGCGTCGATCAGCGACGGCAACTCGGTGGCGCGCGCGATCTGCCCGCCGCGTCCGGCGACCTCGGTCAGAGTGGTCAGCCCGATGTCGGGCAATCCGAGATCGGCTGCGAGCACAGCCCCGGAGACGTAGACGGCGTCGAAACCGATGTCGGCGATCAGTGTGGCCACCAGCGGTGAGAAGGCTCCCGGCCAGCGCTGCAACCGTCCCGACGCCAGTCCGGCACGTAACGCGCGACGCTTGTCGGTGGCTGAGGTGACCGACGAGAACAGGCCCGCCGCATCGGGTGTGGCGTCCGGCATCAGAAGATCCCCGCCCCGATGGTCGGCGCCTTGTCGAGAACCTGTGGCAGCACGGCGATGTCGAGCGCACCCAAGTCACCCGCCGCCACATCGGTCAACGTTGCCACCGCCGACAGGAACCGCTGCTGTTCGTCGGGGTCGATCACCCCGTCGGCCATCGTGGTGAACTTGGCCTCGTACTGGGGACGGGCGAAGGGACGCGCGCCGAGCGGGTGCGCGTCGGCGACGGCGAGTTCGTCGGTGATCACCCGCCCGTCGCGCAGGGTGATCACCGCCCTGGCGCCGAACGCCTTCTCGGCGGGGTCGTCGGAGTGGTAGCGCCGCGTCCACTCGGGGTTCTCGACGGTCGAGATCTTGCGCCACAGGTCGACGGTGTCGGGACGGTTGGCCCGTTCGGGGGCATAGGACGATTCGTGGTGCCAGGTTCCGTCCTGGAGGGCCACCGCGAAGATGTAGGGCACCGAATGGTCGAGGGTTTCCCGGCTCGCCGACGGATCGAACTTCTGCGGATCGTTCGAGCCGGTGCCGATCACCACGTGCGTGTGGTGGCTCGTGTGCAAGACGATCGATTCGATGTCGTCGACATCGGTGATCTGTGTGCGCATCCGGCGGGCGAGGTCGATGGGCGCCTGGCTCTGGTACTCGGCCGAATGCTCCTTGGTGTAACTGTCGAGGATCGCCCGCTTGGGTTCTCCGGGCCCGGGTAGCGGCACCTCGTACACCGCCTCGGGACCGCCGAGCAGCCAGGCGATCACGCCGTCCTCGCCCTCCCAGATCGGAGCGGGCGACCCCTCGCCGCGCATCGCCCGGTCGACCGCCTCGATGGCGATCTTCCCGGCGTGTGCCGGCGCGTACGCCTTCCAACTGGAAATCGCGCCCTTGCGGGACTGTCGGGTCGCGGTGGTCAGGTGCAGCGCCTGTCCGACGGCCTGGTAGATCACGTCCTCGTCGAGGCCGAGCATGGTGCCCAGGCCCGCCGCCACCGACGGTCCGAGGTGGGCGACGTGGTCGATCTTGTGTTCGTGCAGGCACATTCCGCGCGTCAGGTCGATCTGGATCTCGTAGGCGGTGGCCAATCCGCGGATCAGATCGGTACCCGAGGCGCCCACGTGCTGGGCCACGGCCACCAGCGGCGGGATGTTGTCGCCGGGATGGGAGTATTCCGCGGCCAGGAAGGTGTCGTGGAAGTCGAGTTCACGCACGGCGACACCGTTGGCCGAGGCCGCCCACTCGGGTGCGTAGGCGCCTGCCACACCGAACACTCCCGAACCGCTCCCGGCGGAGGTCGGCGGATGCGCCAGCGCCTGGGCGCGTGCGGTGGTGACCGGCCGTCGGATCACCGAGGCAGCGCTCACCGCGGCGTTGTCGATGATCCGGTTGATCACCATCTCGGTGGTGTCGGCGGGCACCGCCACCGGATCGGTGGCCACGGCGGCGATCTTCTGCGCGAGATGCTCGGACTTCGGGAAATCGTCGGCGCTGCGCCGGGTCCGCACGGTGTTGATGATCATGTTCGCACCGTACGCAGAGCGAGTAGCTCGACGAAAGTGCTGGCAGATGCGTATTCTTGCGGATCTTTGCGGCCCGCTTTGCGAACGTTGCGAACACGCGGCTCGCTACCCTTGCGTCATGTCGGATGCGGCGAAGAGCTCACGGGAACGCATTTTCGTCGGACCGAGACTGCGGCGGCTGCGTGACGAGCACGGACTCTCGCAGGCCGCGTTGGCGCGCCGGATCGAGAAATCCACCAGCTACGTCAATCAGCTGGAGAACGATCAGCGCCCGATCACCGTGCCGGTGTTGCTCGCCCTGACCCGCGAGTTCGACCTCGACGCCGACTACTTCGCGGCCGACACCGACGCCCGGCTGGTGGCCGATCTCGTCGAGGCACTCACCGCACACCCGGAGGCACGGGAGGTGACCCGCGCCGAGATCACCGAGCTCGTCGGGCGCATGCCCTCGGTGGGCGCCACCCTGGCCTCGCTGCACCGGCGGCTCGGTGCCGCCGAAGCCGAACTCGAGACATACCGTGCGCAGGTATCGGCCGAGACGGGCTCACGGACCGCGGCCCCGATGCCCTTCGAGGAGGTGCGCGACTTCTTCTACGACCGCAAGAACCACATCGACGTGCTCGACCGCGCCGCCGAGGAGATGTTCGATCGTCACGCACTGCGTATCGGCGGGCTCGACCTGCAGTTGGCCGCGGTGCTCGACCGCGACTACGGGATCGGTGTGTCCATCGCGCACGACGCCGACCCCGCCGTCGCCGCGAACCGGCCCAAACGTTCCTACGACCCGGTGCGACGCGTCGTGCAGCTCGCCGGCCGGCTCACGTCGGGCCAACGCGCGTTTCAGCTCGCCACCCAGCTCGCGCTGCTCACCGCGGCCGACCTCATCGACACCGTGCTCGCCGACGCCGACGACCTGAGCGATGAGGCCCGGCCCGTCGCCCGGGTCGGCCTGGCCAACTACTTCGCCGGTGCTTTGCTGTTGCCGTACAAGCGTTTTCGGACCGCCGCCGAGAATGCGCGATACGACATCGAACTGCTGTGCCTCGGCTTCGACGTCGGATTCGAGACGGTGTGTCACCGGTTGTCCACGCTGCAGCGGCCCGGCGATCGTGGCATCCCGTTCATCTTCGTGCGCACCGACCGGGCGGGAAACATCTCGAAACGGCAGTCCGCGACGGCGTTTCACTTCTCCCGCGTCGGCGGCAGCTGTCCACTGTGGGTGGTGCACGACGCCTTCGCCGCACCGGGCAGGATCGTCACCCAGGTGTCGCAGATGCCCGACGGGCGCTCCTACTTCTGGCTGGCCCGCACCGTCGACGAGGCACACGGATTCCTCACCCAGCGCAAGTCATTCGCGATCGGCCTGGGCTGTGACCTCGCCCACGCCGACCGTCTCATCTACTCCACCGGTGTCGACCTCACCGACGCGCGGACGATGGTGCCGATCGGTGCGGGGTGCAAGGTCTGCGACCGGCCCGCATGCCGGCAGCGCGCGTTTCCCCGGATCGGCCGGCCCGTCCGGGTGGACGTCACGGTGAGCGACTCCATTCCCTACCGCGCCGATCCCGGGGTGTACCGTTGAGTCCGAAATGACAGCGGTTACCAAGAAGACGTATTCCGGGTCCGGCCTCCGGTCCCTGGTCCTCGGATACGCGTGGCCCGCCGTGCTGGCCGTCGCCGTGCTGGGTGTCACCGTCGCGATGCTGATCGGGATCACCAGTCGGCCAGGGGAATCCGCCGGTTCCACGCCCATACCTGCGGCGTCGCCGGACACCACGGCATCGCACGCCGTCGCCGCGCCCGCCGCACCGCGTTGCACGCCGGGCATGTCCGGGAAGCAGATCGTGGTGGGTCTGGCCGCGCAGCAGATGGTGTTGTGCCTCAACGGCGCGCCGGTCTCCGACATCAAGGTCACCACCGGCAGCGTCGACCGCGGGGCGGGCACCCCGCTGGGACGCTGGAAGATCGAGAGCCACGACACCGACCGCACACTGAACGGACCGGGTTACACCGTGTTCGTGCACTACTGGCTGCACATCGTCGGCGACATCGGGCTGCACGACTCTCCGTGGCAGAAGTTCCCCTACGGCGATCTCGCCAGGTACCGGACACAGGGTTCGCAGGGCTGCATCCACGTACCGCCGGACGCCATGAAACGGCTCTACGCGTGGGCCGACGACGGCACCCCCATCGACATCACCGCCTGACACAGACCACGGGGGTGTGACGAGTCCGTCACACCCCCGTGGCTCCTGTCCACCTACTTCGCGACGGACTCCGCAGCGTGCTCCGACGTGCGCTCACCCAGCATGAACAGCAGGTTCAGCAGCACCGCGACGAAGATGCCGACGGCCACCCCACTCGACAGCAACTGCTTGGCCGCCGTCGGAAACGCCGAGTAGAAGCCGGGGATCATCCCGGGCAGCAGCGCCACCCCGAGCGAAGCCGCGGTGATGATGACGTTGGAGTTCTGCGTGAAGTCCACCCGGCCCAGGATGCGGATACCGACCACCGCGATGGTGCCGAACATGACCACCGCCGCAGCGCCGAGGACCGGACGCGGAATCGACGCCACCACCTCGCCGACCACCGGGAAGAAGGCCAGGCACATCAGCATGACCCCGGTGACCGCCGTGACGTAGCGGCTGAACACCCGGGTGATGGTCAGGATGCCGACGTTCTGGGCGAAGGTGACGTACATGAACGACTGGAACACACCGCCGCCGAGCGCGGTGACCACACCGTCGGCACGCACCGCGGCGGCCAGCCGCTTGTCGGAGATCTTCTGTCCGACGGTCTCGCCCACCGCGTTGACCTGCCCGGCGAGTTCGATGACGAGCACGATCTGGATCATCGCCAGCGACGCGATGGCCAGCAGATCGAAGCGCGGCGCACCGAAATGCAGCAGATCGGGGAACGAGAACGCCTGTGAGTCACCGACTCCGGAGAACGACAGCGAACCGGTGAGCGCGGCCACCACCACACCGATGATCATGCCGATGAGCACCGACACGGGACGGATCGAGCGGGGCAGAAAGCGGTAGCACAGCAGGATGGCCAGTGCGGTGGCCGCGGCGAGACCGATGGCCGCGGGGGATCCGAAGTTCGGGGCGTCGGGGTCGGCGCCGACGATCATCTTGCCGCCGGCGGGGATGAGCTGGATGCCGATCAGCAGGATGGTGGTGCCGATGACGACCGGCGGGAAGAACCGCATCAGTTTGCTGACCAGGGGTGCGATCGCGATGGTGAGCAGACCCACCACCAGCACCGCGCCGTACATGGTCTGCAGGCCACTGCCCTGACCGATGATCAGCATCGGCGCGATACCCGTGTAGGAGGCGCCGATCACCATCGGCAGCCGCACACCCACTTTCCAGATGCCGAGCGATTGCAGCAGGGTGCCGAAGCCGCACAACAGCAGGTCGGCGGTGACGAGGTACACCAGGTCGGTGGTCGAGAGGTCCAGAGCCGCGGCCACCACCACCGGCACCGTGACGGTGCTGGCGTACATCACCAGCAGGTGCTGCACCGCGTAGAGCACCAGCTTCAGCGGCGGCAGCACGGCATTCACCGGATCGGGTTGGCCGGCTGGTGTGGGTTCTCCGGTCGGGGCGGAGGTGCCGGGTGGCGTCGGAGTCGGAGTCGGCTCCGCCGCCACGATGTCGGTGGTCTCGGCGGGGTCGAATCCGTTGCGGGAGAATCGTTGACGTAGCTCAGCAAGGTTGGGAACGCTCATGGTTGTGTCCTGTGTGTACCGGCGGCGGGCACCGCCGGGAGGGGATGACACGGAGATCAGAAACCGCGAGATGAGCGAGGACTGCGCTGTACCCGATCGTCACGGCGAAGAAACTCCGTGAGACCGCACGCGCTTTTCGAACGGGGAGACCACTCCCGCGACGCGCCCCGACCAGTGACCTGATCGCGATACGTGCAATCTTGCTTGCGGGGTTAAGTAAACCCGGCCGTCCATTACGAATGGGTTAACTCAGGTAAAGCGATCGTAACGACAGTCATCGACCAGTGAACCACGCCGTCACAGCTCAGCCAGACGCGCCGCCCGTGGCGTGCGCAATATCGCTGTAACCCGCTCGTCGTAGCGTGACGACGTGCCACCCTCAACCCTGATCGAGAACGCCCAGGTCATCACCGTCGACTCCGAGCGACGCGAATTGCCGGCCACTTCGATTCTGCTCGACGGCACGACGATCGCCGGCATCGGACCCACCGCGGAACTCGACGTCCCCGACAACGTCACCCGCGTGGACGGCAGCGGCTGCGTGCTCACTCCAGGGCTGGTCAACACACATCATCACTTGTACCAGTGGGTTACCCGCGGACTGGCCGCCGATCACACGCTGTTCCAGTGGCTCACCACGCTGTACCCGATCTGGGCCGGCATCGACGAACAGGCGGTGCGTACCGCTGCGCTCGGCGGACTCACCCAACTCGCGCTGTCCGGGTGCACGCTGACCACCGACCACCACTACGTCTTTCCCGCCGAGGGCGGCGACCTGCTCGGCGCCGAGATCGATGCCGCCGCCACCATCGGGATGCGCTTTCATCCCACCCGCGGATCGATGGACCTCTCGGAGAAGGACGGCGGCCTGCCGCCGGACAGTGTGGTGCAGACCATCGACGAGATCCTCACCGCGAGTGACGACGCGGTGAGCCGATGGCACGACCCCGCGCCGGATTCGATGCTGCGGATCGCGCTGGCACCCTGCTCGCCGTTCTCGGTGACCACCGACCTCCTCACGCAGTCGGCGGCGCTGGCCCGCGAACTCGGTGTCCGGATGCACACCCACCTCGCCGAGTCGCTCGACGAGAACACATACTGCGCAGAGCATTTCGGCGCCACGCCGTTGCAGTACATGGAGTCGGTGGGATGGGTCGGCGACGACGTGTGGTTCGCCCACGGCATCGAGTTCGACGACGACGAGATCGGGCGGCTGGCCGCCACCCAGACCGGCGTGGCGCACTGCCCCACCTCCAACGCGCGGCTGGGCAACCGGATCTGCCGCACCCGCGACCTGGTGGATGCCGGTGTGCCGGTGGGTCTGGGTGTGGACGGCGCGGCGTCGAACGAATCGTGCCGCCTGCTCGAGGAGGCACATCAGGCGGTGTTGATGGCGCGCGCCCGGGGCGGCCCCACCGCGCTCACCACCCGCACCGCGATCGAACTGGCCACGATCGGGGGCGCGCGGGTGCTCGGTCGCGCCGCCGAGACGGGGTCGGTCGAGGTGGGCAAGCTCGCCGATCTGGTGTTGTGGGATCTCACCACGGTGGATCACTCCGGCATCGACGATCCCGTCGCCGCGCTGGTGCTCGGATCGATCCCCCCGATCAGGGCCAGCTGGGTCAACGGCACACAGATCGTCGCCGACGGCGAGATGCTCACCGTCGACACCACGGCGATCGCCGCCGATGTCGCCACCGAACACCGGCGCCTGCTCGACAGGGCAGCACGATGAGACAGGGCAGCACGATGAGGCCGGGCAGCACGAGGAGACAGGGCAGCCCGATGAGGCCCGGCGACACGATGAACGGGACGCGCTGATGGATCTGCACACGATCGCCTCCTACCGGTACGCCGCCACCCGCGACGACCTCGCGTTGGCCCCCGGCGAACGCGTGGTGGCCGGGGGCACATGGTTTTTCAGCGAACCGCAGGTGGAGTCGACCGGTGTCGTCGACATCACCACCATGGGCTGGCCCGATCTCGAAGACCTGCCCGACGGTGGGCTGCGCGTCGCCGCGACCTGCCCGATCGCCACCCTCGCGGCCCTGCCGCCGCGTCCCGGATGGCGCGCACAGCCACTGTTCTTCCAGTGCGCCACCGCGCTACTCGCGTCGTTCAAGATCTGGAACGTCGCCACCGTCGGCGGCAACATCTGCCGGTCGTTCGCCGCGGCGTCGATGGTCTCGCTGGCCGCCGGACTCGACGCGGTGGCGCTGGTGTGGCGGCCCGACGGCACCGACTACACCGTGCCCGTCGCCGACCTGGTGACCGGCAACGGCACCAACACGCTCGCGGCAGGAGAGGTGCTGCGCGCCATCGACTTTCCCGCTCACGCGATGGGTGCGCGCACGGGTTTCCGCAAGATCGCCCTGGCCGAGCTCGGCCGCTCCGGGGCGGTGGTCACCGGGCGCCGCGAGTCCGACGACACCGTCGTGTTCGGCATCACTGCCGCGACCGGATGGCCGACCATGCTGCGGTACCACGGCGTCCCCGATGCGGGGCGGCTGCGCACCGACATCGGTTCGGCCGACGGCTATTACACCGATCCCCTCGGATCGGCCGACTGGCGTCGCGGGGTGTCGATGGTCCTGGCCGAACAGATTCGCGACGAGCTGGCGGCCGACGCGGACCCGAACCCCGACGAGGACGCAGTCCAGGGGGAATCGCGATGAGATTCGAGATCAACGGCGAACCCACCGAGGCCGATCCGGCACCCGGACAGTGTCTGCGTACGTTCCTGCGTGATGAGGCGCACTTCGAGGTCAAGAAGGGCTGCGACGCAGGCGATTGCGGCGCCTGCTCGGTGCTGGTGGACGGTACACCGGTGCACTCGTGCATCTTTCCCGCCCAGCGGATCGACGGCCGGTCGGTGACCACGGTGTCGGGGCTCGGTACCGCCGACGACCTGCATCCCATGCAGCAGGCCTTCGTCGACAACTTCGGATTCCAGTGCGGCTTCTGCACCGCGGGAATGATCGTGACCGCCTCCACCCTCGATGCCGACACGGCGGCCGACCCGGCCGAGCTGGCGCGGCGGATGAAGGGAAATCTGTGCCGCTGCACCGGGTATCGCGCCATCCGCGACGCGATCCGGCAGGGTGCGGACCCCGGCGCATGCGGCGGCGCCCCCTGTGGTGACGCCGCCCGCGCCGTCACCGCGCCCACCGATACGGCACCCGCCGGCACGGTGGGCACCTCGCTCAATCCGCCCGCCGCCCGTCGGGTGGTGACGGGCACCGAGCCCTACACCTTCGACGTGGCCGTGCCCGGCATGCAGTACCTGCGGGTGTTGCCGTCACCGCATCCGCACGCCCGCATCGTCGCCATCGACACCACCGCGGCAATGGCCCTGCCCGGGGTCACGCTGGTGCTCACGCATGAGAATGTCAGCACCAGAAGGTTTTCCACCGCGCGACACGAGATGCGCTCGGACGATCCCGACGACACCCTGGTCCTCGATCCGGTGGTCCGGTTCGTCGGACAGCGGGTGGCCGCGGTGGTCGCCGACACCGCCGCCGCCGCCGAGGAGGCATGCCGCCTCATCGACGTGGAGTACGAACTGCTGCCCGGCGTCTTCGACCCCGAGGAGGCGCGGCGGCCCGGCGCCCCGCTGATACACCCCGACCGCACCGCCGAGGACCGGGTCTTCGAAGCCGACCGCAACGTGATCACGTCGTTCCACGAGGGCTTCGGCGGTGACGCCGACGAGGCGCTGGCGGCGTCGGCGATCACCGTCGGCGGCACCTGGCAGACCGGCCGGGTGGCCCACGCGCAGTTGGAAACCCACGGCGCCATCGGGTGGCTCGACGACGACGGCCGGCTGGTGATCCGCACCAGCACCCAGGTGCCGTTCCTGGTGCGCGACGAACTCGCGCTGCTCCTGGAGATGCCCACAGACCGCATCCGCGTGTTCAGCGCGCGGGTGGGTGGCGGCTTCGGGGGCAAACAGGAACTGCTCACCGAGGATCTGGTGGCATTGGCGGTCGTGCGGACGGGCCGTCCCGTGGGCTACGAGATGACCCGCACCGACGAGATGACCCGCACCACCTACCGCCACCCCTTCCGGGTGTCCGTCGACCTCGGCGCCGACGCACAGGGCACGCTGACCGCGATGAAGGTCGACGTGCTGTCGGACACCGGCGCCTACGGCAACCACTCGATGGGTGTGATGTTCCATGCCTGCGCGGAATCGGTGTCGGTGTACAACAGCCCGGTCAAACGGGTGGACGCCGAGGTGGTCTACACCAACAACCCGCCGTCGGGTGCGTTCCGCGGTTACGGCCTCGGGCAGGTGATCCTCGCGGTGGAGTGCGCGATGGACGAGTTGGCGCTCGCACTGGGGATGGACCCGTTCGACCTGCGGCGCCGCAACGCCGTCGCCGACGGCGATCCGCTGCTGATCGCCCACCCCGAACCCGAGGACGATCTCGTCTACGGCAGTTACGGACTCGACCAGTGCCTCGATCTCGCCCAGCAGGCGCTCGCCCGCGGTAACGGTGTCGATGCGCCCGCAGGATCCGAGTGGCGTGTGGGTGAGGGCATGGCCCTGGCGGCGATCGCCACCATGGCGCCGCGCGGTCACTTCTCCACCGTCACCGTGGCGGTCGCCCCCGACGGCACCTATCACGTCGGCGTCGGGACCAGCGAGTTCGGCAACGGCACCACCACGGTGCACACCCAGATCGTGGCCACCGCGATGGGCACCGACCCGTCACGGGTTCGCCTGCATCACGGCGACACCGACGAAGCTGCTTATGACACAGGAGCTTTCGCATCGGCGGGCACCACGGTGGCGGGCAAGGCGGTGTTCGGGGCCGCGAGCACGCTGCGCACCGTGTTGCTCGACGCGGCGTCGTCGATCACCGCGCTGGCACCCGACGAGATCCGCCTGACCCCCGACGGGGCGCTCGCCGGTGACCGGTTGGTGGACTTCGCCGAACTCGTCGACGCCGTCGACGCCGATCACCGTGACGGTGATCGTGCGGTGGCCACCGGTGCGGAGAGCGGTGCGCTGCGCTCCATCGCGTTCAACGTGCAGGCGTTCCGGGTGGCGGTGAACACCGGGACCGGCGCGGTGCAGATCCTGCAGTCGGTGCAGGCCGCCGACGCGGGCACGGTGATGAATCCGGCGCAGTGCCGCGGGCAGGTGGAGGGCGGCGTCGCCCAGGCCATCGGGTCGTCGTTGTACGAGGAGATCATGCTCGACGGCAAGGGGGTGCCCGTCACGCCCGTGTTCCGCACCTACCGGGTGCCGCAGATGGCCGACATCCCCGACACCGAGGTGTATTTCGCCGAGACCGCCGACGATCTGGGGCCCTACGGCGCGAAGTCGATGAGCGAATCGCCCTACAACCCGGTGGCGCCGGCGCTGGCCAACGCGATCCGCCGCGCGATCGGCGTGCGGCCCTACGAGCAGCCGATGTCACGCGACCGGATCTGGCGGCTCATGCAGTGATCTTGCGCGGCGACCGGCACGCCCCGGGCAGTTTTCGGTTAGCCTAAGTTTTTTGTTTGCTCGGTTTGAATACGGCTCGACGGTGTGCGAGATTGGGAGAGGTGGGCATGGTCGGTGAGCGGGAGCGGCGCGGTGATCCGCCGACCGTGACCGTGCGACGCCCCCGCGCCCTCGCCCGCAACGTGCTGCTGCTGGGACCCGCGTTCGTGGCGGCGATCGCCTACGTCGACCCGGGAAACGTGGCGGCCAACATCACCGCGGGGTCGCGGTACGGTTTCCTGCTCACCTGGGTGCTGGTGGTGGCCAATGTGATCGCCATGCTGATCCAGTATCAGTCGGCCAAACTCGGCATCGTCACCGGACGCGGCCTGCCCGCCCTGCTCGGCGAACGCCTCGGCCGCGGGGGCCGTCTGGCCTACTGGGCGCAGGCCGAGGTGGTGGCGATCGCCACCGACCTGGCCGAGGTACTCGGCGGGGCCATCGCCCTGCAACTGCTGTTCGGGCTGCCGCTGGTGGTCGGCGGCGTGATCGTCGGTGCGGTGTCGCTGGCGATGCTGGTGCTGCAGAATCCCCGGCAACAGCGGGTCTTCGAGCGGGTCATCCTCGGTCTCCTGGCGATCATCGTGATCGGGTTCGTGGCGGGACTGTTCGTGAATCCACCGCCTCCGAGCGAGGTACTCGGAGGTCTGGTGCCACGCCTACAGGGACCCGAGACCGTGTTGCTGGCCGCGTCGATGCTCGGCGCCACGGTGATGCCGCACGCGATCTACGTGCACTCGTCGCTGGTGGTGGACCGGCATGGTTCCGATCACCGACCCTGGCGCAAACGGCGCCTGATCCGGATCACCCGGTGGGATGTCGCGGTGGCACTCCTGGTGGCCGGCGCGGTGAACATCGCGCTGCTGTTGCTGGCCGCCCAGAACCTGCGGGGCAAGGAGGGCACCGACACCATCGAGGGCGCCTACGACGCGGTGCGGGACGCGATGGGGCCTGCGGTGGCCACCATCTTCGCGATCGGGTTGCTCGCCAGCGGGCTGGCCGCCACGTCGGTCGGGTCGTCGGCGGGCTCGGCCATCATGAGCGGCCTGTTGTATGTGCGGGTGCCCCTGATCGCGCGCCGCCTGATCACCCTGATCCCGGCGCTGGTGGTGCTGGCCATCGGTGTGGATCCCACCTGGGCACTGGTGCTCAGCCAGGTGGTGCTGAGCTTCGGCATCCCCTTCGCGATCATTCCGCTGGGCCGGCTCACCGGCGACCGCGAACTCATGGGTGAATTCGTCGACGGCCTGCCGCTGCGTGTGAGCGCACTGATCGCGTCGGTGCTCATCGTGGTGCTCAACCTCGCGCTGATCGTGCTCCTGGTCACCGGGGCGTGAGCGCGCGGACCCTGGCCGCGCGTAACCTGCACGTTCGCACCCGCACGTTCGCACCCTGCCCGCCCGGGCCGCGGTCGCCTTCCCGCGTCGCAATTTCCTTCCCGCGCAAGGAATCAGCGACGCGGGAAGGAAACAGTCACGCGGGAAGAAGCAGCCATGCTGAAAAGCACCGGGGAGGCGGCTGCGCCACATCCTGCGCGCAGAAGTCAGTCGGCGAGCAGTCCTTTGGCGACGTGGGTCACCTGGATCTCGTTGCTGCCCGCATAGATCATCAGCGATTTCGCGTCGCGCGCAAGCTGTTCCACCTTGTACTCGGCCATGTATCCGTTGCCGCCGAACAGTTGCACGGCCTCCATCGCCACGTCGGTGGCCGCCCGCGACGAGTACAGCTTCATCGCCGACGCCTCCGCCAGGCTCAGCGGTGACCCCGCGCGCGCACGCTCGATCGCACTGAAGATCATGTTCTGCACGTTGATCCGGGCGATCTCCATCTCGGCGAGTTTGAGCTGGATCAGCTGGAAGCGGCCGATCTCCTGACCCCACAGCTTCCGCGACTTCGCATAGTCGATCGACAGGCGTTGCGCCTCGTTGATGATGCCCAGCGCGAGTGCCGCGATTCCGATGCGTTCGGCGGTGAAGCCGGCCTTCACACCGTCGTCGCCGCGGCTGTTCGATCCGGTGTCCTCGGTCTCGCCGAGCAGCCGGTCGCGGCCGAGTCGGACGTTGTCGAAGAAGAGCTCTCCGGTCGGCGAACTCATGATGCCCATCTTCTTGAAGGGTTTGCCCTGCGTGAGACCTTCCATGCCCTTGTCGAGGACGAAGGTGAGGACCTTGCGCTCGCGAGGCGGTGTCCCCGACCCGTCGTCGAGTTTGGCGAAGACGACGATGGTGTCGGCGAACGGGCCGTTGGTGATGAATGTCTTCTGGCCGTTGAGCACGTAGCCGTCGCCGTCACGGCGCACGGTGGTCTTCATGCCGCCGAGGGCATCCGAGCCCGAGTCGGGTTCGGTGATGGCCCAGGCGCCCACCTTCTCCAGGGTCACCAGCTCCGGCAGCCACCGCTTCTTCTGTGCCAGGGTGCCCTTGGAGCGGATGGTCGAGACCGTCAGGCCCACGCTGACTCCGAGCGACACCACCATGCCGAGGCTGGCCGCGGCCAGTTCCATGTTGAGGATCAGCGCCATCGAGTTCATCAGGCCCGAACCGCCGCCGGACGGTTTCGGTGCACCGGCGGCCACCGACTCTTCTCGTGATTCCGCGGCCAGTTCCTTCTCCAGCGACTCGGTGGCCATCGCGTCGACACCGAACGTGGTGAGCATCGTGCGCAGGATGTCGTAGGGCGGGAGCGCTCCGGTCTCGAGTTCGTCGGAGTGCGGCCGGATCTCCTTGTCCACGAACGCCCGCACCGCGTCGCGCACCATCAGATCCTCTTGCGACCACTCGAACATCGACACCTCACAGAATCCCTGGACACTGAAGACACGAACGAGAACACGTTCTAATTCAACTCTGGCAGGTGGCCGGCGAGGTTGTCCAGTGGGGTTCCATGGCTGCGGTTCCGGCAAACCGGGCATCGGCTTGACCTGCGAGAACCGTGGTGATCTGCTTGGTGAGCGTGACGACCGACGGAACCCGGTGCGAGTCCGGGACGGTTGCGCCACTGTGTGTCGTCCGGATCCCCCGGGTGCGGCAAGTCAGATACGTCGGCGTCATGGATGTCATCCCAAGGCAGGGGCGCATCACCCCTGGAGGAGGTTCAACAATGAGTTCGCACGTTCCCGCGGCGCACGTTTCCGCACCGCACCCCGGCGTCAAGGTGTCCGGCGAGGCGCTGTCACGAGGCCGCGTGGCGCTGATCCTGAGCATCACGGTTCTCGTCGCGCTGCTCGCGTACTACTTCATCGGCGTCGATGAGGGCATGTCGTCGGTGTTCGGCCACACGATGGTGGTGCACGAGTGGGTGCACGACGCCCGCCACTTCCTCGGGTTCCCCTGCCACTGAGCCACCGGACCTCACAGTGTTAGAACTCCGTGTCATCGGACGCGGAGCCCTCGCCGGCCTGATCGCCGGCATCCTGGGCTTCGTCTTCGCTCGCATCTGGGCCGAACCCGTCATCAACAAGGCCATCGATTACGAATCCGGGCGCGACGATGTGCTCAACGCCCTCAACCAGGCGGCCGGCCGGCCGATCGAACCCGACGGACCGGAGATCTTCAGTCGGTCGATCCAGTCCACGATCGGTGTCGCCACCGGCATCATCGGTTTCTCGGTGGCGATGGGCATGCTGGTGGCCGTCGCGTACCTGGTGCTGCAGGGCCGATTCGCGATCCGCCCCCGACACCTCGCCTGGGCGATCACCGCGTTCGGCTTCGGTGGCGTGTACCTGCTGCCGTTCGTCAAGTACCCGGCCAACCCTCCGGCCATCGGACACACCTTCACCATTCACACGCGCGGGATGCTGTACCTGAGTATGGTCGCGGCGTCGTTGATCCTGCTGGGGCTCGCGGTGTACGCCGCCTACCACCTCGCCCCCCGGGTGGGGACGGGCTGGGCGGCGCTGATCACCGTTGTCGGATTCCTCGTGCTCTTCGGCATTCTTCTCACGGTGATGCCGTCGCTGGGCAATCTGTCGGACAACGTCAATCAGGCCGGGGAGTTCGGATTCGCCCGCGCCTCCACCGAGACGCCGCAGCCGATCACCAACATCCTGTCCACGCCGCTGACCGTCGACGGCAAGGTGTACGCGCCCGGACAGATCGTCTACCCGGGATTCGATCCGGACGTGCTGTGGAAGTTCCGGTGGTATTCGCTGATCAACCAGGTCCTCGTGTGGCTGACCATCGGGGTGGTGTTCGGGGAACTCATGGAGCGGATGTCCCGCGGCACCGCACCGCGGATGCCGGTGGCACACGACGAACCGGTCGCGGCATCCTGACGGGGTGACCGACACCCGCCTGGCCGAACTGGGGCCGTTTTTCGCCGTCGAGTTCCACGATGCCGACGAGGCGCCGGTCTGGCCGTGGGTGTCGCTGACATCCGCGATAAACGACCCGGACGTGATCGATGCCCGGATGCACCGGGTTCGCGCCGCCCTCGCCGCGGGTGCGGGGCGCGAATCCGACGGCGTCGAGCTGCGCGTGGCCGCGTCGGTGATGCACCTGGGCATGGTGGCGCGCCTGATCGCCCCGGTCGTCGGAGCCGGCGCGCTCGGCATCGACCCGATCGGGCTCGATGCCGGGGCGCTGTGGTGGCAGGACACTCTCGGCGGGCCGTTCCCGCTGTCGGTCGCTCATGTGCCATCGGCGAGCCGGGAACCACTGGTTGCGCCCCCGTCACTCGGGGTGGTCGACGAGGTCGGCGCAGTGTGTGTGAACCGGTACGGCCTGAGCGCACGGGTGGTGGGCGGCAACGTCGCGTCGGCAGCCAACTCGGCGGCCCGCATGATCGCGTTGAGCCGGCCCGACCTGGCCGCGCGCGCCAAGGCGGCGGCCGACGAGGTGCTACGACGGCCACACATCGAGGACGGCAAGCTGCGCGCCGGCGACGGTTTCCGCCGCCGCAGCTGCTGTCTCATCTATCGGATCGCGGGCGACCGCGCAGCGGCGTGCGGAGACTGCGTGCTGCTGAGCTGAGTACGGAATCTCCTCGTCACCCTGCCTGCGGATCAGCACCATCGTCGTCGGTGTTGTCGTCCAGAGTGATGCGGCGGCGTGGCCAGGTGAAGTAGCACCGCCGGGTGTGACATGGAGCGCTGCGAATCACGGCGAGGGCCATTCGGCTTTCGAGGCCACTCTCGTCAGGCGTTGGTGGCGGGCTGTGGTGAATCTCGTTGCGCACCAGTCCGAGTCGGTCGGCGAGTTCGCGGCCGACGTCGGGGTAGCGGTTGATCCGGGCGGGATTGGGTGGCATGCCGGGCTGCGGGTTGAGTGTCCAGGCGACGCGTCCGGTGTCGGGCCCCTCGGTGATCACGGTGGTGGAGTATTGGCCGGGGTTGGGGCCGATCATCGGGTGATGGGCGGTGCATGCCGGTGCGAGGAGGTCGATGTCGGTCAGGCCGCCGTCGGCCCACTCGATGGTGTGGTGGATTTCCACCCGGGTGGCCGGTTGGGTGCAGCCCGGCGCCGAACACATCTCGCCACCGTCGGCGGCGAACGACGCCAACCGTTGACCCAGCGACGCCAACCGCTTGGCACGCCCGAGGTAGAGCGGGGTGCTGGTGTGCTCGGCGAACACCGCCAGGTACTGCTGCGATTGCGCCGCCAACGCGATCACATCGCCGATCGGGAGCAGCGCCCCCGACGCGGTCGTCGCCACTCCGGCCTGGCGTCGCAGGTCTTTCTCATCGACCTTGATGATGACCTGGGTGGACAGGCCGCGATGCGTGCGTCCGAGTGTGCCGTCCTCCAACATCTGTCCCAACAGAGCGGAGAGCGCGTCATGATTGCGTTGCGCCGGGGTGCGCCCATCACGCTCGGCGGCCGCAGCCACCACGTCGGGGTCGGCATCGCCGATCGCACCGACCGGCGATTTGGGGTCTTCGGTGTTGTTCATGCCGGGTTTGGCCCATGCGTCCAGCAGCACATCGAGGCGGGCGCGGGTGATCGGGTCGAGGTGGCCGGTCAGTTTCGACATCAACTGCGGGGTCTGCCGATTGAGAAACAACTGTCGCTGCCGCCGGCGATCCTTGTCGTCGGTCAGGGTGCCGTCGGGATCGAGGTGCCCCAGCAACCGGGTACCCAGAGTGGTGATCTCGGCGGGGGTGAACCGGGTGGCGTAGTCGGCCATCTGCGCTTCGGCGGCCACCCGCACGTCGTGGGCCACCGTGTGCGGAATCCGGTCGAGCACATCCAACACCGCGGTGACGTGGCCGGGGGCCACCCGCCCGGCAGCGAGTTCGGCCGCCAACCCCGGACACGCCGGCGGCAACACGTCACCGGTCATCCCGTGAAAGGAGGCGGTGGCGGTGATCTGGCGGTTGCGGCGGACCGCGTCGGCGATATGCAGGCGCTGCGACAGGAAGGTGATGATGCTGCGATACCCCAGGCGCCGCGGCATGTTGCGGTTGGACGCCTCGACCACCACGCGGTCGGTGAGCGCCGCCAACCGGCGCGACGCCCGCTCGGCGTCCTCGGCCACACCCACCACGTCGGCATCGGGCACGGCGGTCAGATTCGCCGACCCCAACTCGTCGAGCAGTTTGTGAATCCGGGCCAACACCTCAGCCGCCGACCCCGGCGCGGGCGCGGCGGCCGCCGCGCCATCGTTGACATGTCCTTCACCCACCGCGACCCACCTCCTTCACGCCGTCGTCTACGAACTGATGTTCGAACTGACAACCACGCTACATGAGGTCACCGACAGAAACGTTCTCGCAGCTCACCCGGGTCGAGCGTGCCCACATCCGCGTCGAGCGTGCCCACATCCGCGTCGACCGTGCCCACATCCGCGTCGACCGTGCCCACATCCGCGTCGAGCGTGCCCACATCCGCGTCGACCGTGCCCACATCCGCGTCGACCGTGCCCACATCCGCGTCGAGCGTGCCCACATAC
>NZ_JBSFQI010000003.1:152196-201979 GCF_053588635.1 Gordonia sp. NPDC003425
ACATCCGGGCAATCGATCACCCGCGGGAGCGAGTTCAACCCACGAACTGCGTCAGCCCACCGAC
Source organism: Gordonia sp. NPDC003425 (assembly GCF_053588635.1). Lineage (NCBI taxonomy): Bacteria > Bacillati > Actinomycetota > Actinomycetes > Mycobacteriales > Gordoniaceae > Gordonia > Gordonia sp. NPDC003425. The sequence continues at coordinate 152,261 of NZ_JBSFQI010000003.1, forward strand.
TGCGGTTCGGCGCGCTCGGCACTCACCTCGTCCGACGATCCGCCGCGCATCAGCCGGCCGATGCCGAGCGCGAACCCGGCGGTCAGCACCGTCCAGATGATCACCTGATTGGCCACCACGTACACGCGGAAATCGCCGACCACGTCGCCCGGGAACCCGGGGAACACGATCTGGCCACCGTCATCGGTGAGCGGCGTGGGTACCTCGTGGAACTCCGGCAACAGCGCGATGGTGATGGTCACCGCGATCAGGTAGCCGACGGCGGCGATGATCGCCGACACCAGCCCACCGAGTCGAGGACGCAGCCACAGCGCGGCCACCACCGCGGCGATCGCGAACGCCACCGACAGCAGCGTGATCGTCAGGAACGCACCCGACCGCGCCCCGATGGTGTCGTCATTGCCCACTGCGGGCGGGTTGGCCGGGTAGGCGAAGAACGGCACGCCGAACACCGCGACGAACCCGATCGCGCCCAGCGCGCCGACGGCCCACCGCGGATCGGTCGCCGGATAACGCCGGCCCACATATGCCCACAACACGGTGAACGCCACCGCGAACAGTGCACCCATGGCCACCGCGAACACGACGGTGCCCACCCCGGCACCGATGTTCTGCTGCACCGACCGGGTGAACACCTCGGCCCCGTGCTCATGTGCGCCGTGGCCGTGCGCGGCCTCGAGAGCCTCCTCCGCCTCCGACCGGCCGTCCTCGTAGTCGATGGCCTTGGCCACCACCGGCTCGATGAACACCCGCGCGAACACGTACGACACGATTCCGGCGATCAGGCCCGCAAGCAGGCCGATGCCGATGAACTTCTTCTCCATGTGCTGTTGTCTCCCGGTCCCGGCGTCTCCTGGTTCTGTCACTGCTCAGTGGCAGGGGAATCCGAGGAAGTGGCGGGCGTCGTGCACGAACTCGTGCACGTGGGTGTCGGAACCGAAGACCGACACCGCGCCCTGGTCGTAGCCCAGGAAGTAGTAGGCCAGCGCGGCCAGCAGAACGGTCACCGACAGCACCACCGCGGTACTCGCGACCGACAGGTCGGGAACCGCGAGCGATCGTGCCGGCCGGGCGGCCGGTGCGTGCGAAGAAGTCATCTCAAGTGGTCCTTTCGGGGATTGCGCGTCCCCAATCGTCACGTGCGAGCGCGTGGCTCAGGTCCGCCGACCGCCCGTCCTGACTCGCCCGCGGGCTCACAGTGGCGCGACCGTTCCGGACTTTCACCGGATTCCAGGCAATCAGCGCAGATCAGACTCTATACCAGCCCGGGCGCTGTCGGGGCCGTCGGGGATGGCTGTCGGGGCCGTCGGGGATGATGGATTGCGTGGCCACTTCCGCGCCGGTTCTGCAGCGCTTCACCGCCCCCACGCGGCGGTGGTTCAGCGGTGCGTTCCCGGCGCCCACTGCGGCACAGTCCGGCGCGTGGAAGGCCGTCGCCGACGGTGAACACACGCTGGTGATCGCACCCACCGGGTCGGGCAAGACGCTGTCGGCGTTTCTGTGGGCACTCGACACCCTCGCGGCCCGTCCCGACCGCGCGCGTGGCACCCGCGTCGTCTACATCTCGCCACTCAAGGCACTCGCGGTGGACGTGGAGCGCAATCTGCGTGCCCCGCTGGCCGGGATCACCCGGGCCGCGCAGGAGCTCGGGGAGCCCGAACCGTCCATCACCGTGGGATTGCGCTCCGGCGACACTCCGGCCGCGCAGCGGCGCATCCTGGCCAAGACCCCGCCGGACATCCTGATCACCACCCCCGAATCGCTATACCTGATGCTCACCTCGTCGGTCCGCACGACGCTGGCCGCCGTCGAGACCGTCATCATCGACGAGGTACACGCGGTCGCGGGCACCAAACGCGGCACACATCTCGCGTTGTCGCTCGAACGTCTCGACGAACTGCTCGACAAGCCCGCACAACGGATCGGGCTGTCGGCGACGGTTCGGCCACCCGAACTGGTCGCCGACTTCCTCTCCGGCGCGGCTCCGTGCACCATCGTGCGTCCCCGCGCCACCAAGACCTTCGACCTGCGCGTCGACGTGCCGGTGGAGGACATGGCGAACATTCCGCCGCCGCCGTCGGCGCCCGACACCGAGGAACTCGACGACGCGTTCTCCCCCACCGCGGGTTCGTTGTGGCCGTACGTCGAGGCGTCGATCGTCGACCTCATCGAGGCCAACCGCACCACCATCGTGTTCGCCAACTCACGACGACTCGCCGAACGACTCACTGCGCGGCTCAACGAGATCCACGAGTCGAGGGCGGGCGCCGAACGCGAGGTGCCCCGCAACGAACGTGTCGGCGGCGGGGCGCCGGCGCTGGTCATGGCCTCCGGATCGACAACGGGCGCCGACACACTGCTGGCCCGCGCACATCACGGCTCGGTGAGCAAGGAACAGCGCGCCGAGATCGAGGACGACCTCAAGAGCGGGCGACTGCGGTGCGTGGTGGCCACCAGCTCACTCGAACTCGGGATCGACATGGGTGCAGTGGATCTGGTGATCCAGGTGGAGGCCCCGCCGTCGGTGGCCAGCGGATTGCAGCGCATCGGTCGCGCCGGCCATCAGGTCGGCGAGATCAGTCAGGGCGTGCTGTTCCCCAAACACCGCACCGATCTGATCCACTGCACCGTGGCAGTGCAACGCATGCGCGACGAGGCGATCGAAGAGCTTCGGATTCCGCGCAATCCGCTCGATGTGCTGGCCCAGCAGACGATCGCGGCGGCCGCGGTGGACGACCTCGATGTGGACGCCTGGTTCGACGTGGTGCGTCGCGCCACCCCCTACCGCGAACTCGGACGGTCGGTGTACGAGGCGACACTCGACCTCATCTCCGGACGATTTCCGTCCGACGAGTTCGCCGAACTGCGCCCCCGGGTCACCTGGGATCGCGACACCAACACACTCACCGGGCGCCGCGGCGCACAGCGACTGGCCGTCACCTCCGGCGGGACCATCCCCGATCGCGGACTGTTCGGTGTGTTCATGGTGGGGTCGCCGGGAGCGGAGCGAGCGGGACAGGTCGGCGCCGGGAAACAGTCCCGTGTCGGGGAACTCGACGAGGAGATGGTCTACGAATCACGCGTCGGCGACGTGTTCGCCCTCGGTGCAACCAGTTGGAGGATCGAGGACATCACCCACGACCGGGTGCTGGTGTCGCCGGCGTTCGGGCAGCCCGGCAGGTTGCCGTTCTGGATCGGCGACACGGTGGGTAGGCCCGCCGAACTGGGCGCCGCGATCGGCAAATTCGTCGGGGCGATCGCCGACGAATCCGAACTCGACCGACACACCGCCGACCTCGGGCTCAGCGGCTACGCCCGGGACAATCTCGCCGCACTGATCGCCGAACAACGCCAGGCCACCGGTCACCTGCCCACCGACCGAACCCTGGTGGTGGAACGGTTCCGTGACGAACTCGGCGACTGGCGCCTGATTCTGCACTCCCCCTACGGTTTACGTGTCCATGCGCCGTGGGCGTCGGCGATCTCGGCGCGCCTGCAGGCCACGCTCGGGCTCGACGGGGCCGTCACCGCGTCGGACGACGGGATCATCGTCCGCCTCCCCGACACCGACGACGAACCACCGGGTTCGGCGGTGTTCACCGTCGACCCCGACGAGATCGAGCAACTCGTGACCGACGCACTCGCCGAATCGTCGATGTTCGCCTCGCGCTTCCGGGAGTGCGCCGCACGCGCACTGCTGCTGCCGCGACGCGATCCGGGCAGACGCGCCCCGCTGTGGCAGCAACGTCAGCGCAGCGCCCAATTGCTCTCGGTGGCATCGCAATTCCCCGATTTCCCGATCGTGCTCGAGGCGGTCCGCGAATGCCTGCAGGACGTCTACGACCTGCCCGCGCTGACCGACCTACTCGTCCGCATCGGTAGCAGGCGCATCCGGATGGTGGAGGTCGAGACCGCGGCGCCATCACCGTTCGCCGCGTCGCTGCTGTTCGGTTACGTGGGTGCGTTCATGTACAACGACGACGCTCCGGTGGCCGAACGCCGTGCTGCCGCACTCTCTCTGGACACCGCGTTGCTGGCGCAACTGCTCGGCCGCGTCGATCTGCGCGAACTCCTCGATCCCGCGGTGATCGCCCAGGTGGTGGCCCGTCTGCAACGACTCGACGAGCACCGCAAGGCCCGCGACGCCGACGACATCGTCGATCTGCTGCGCTGGCTGGGGCCGCTGACCACCGACGAGGTGGCGCTGCGCTACCGCGGCGAGCACACGCCCGCACTGGATCTGCTCACCCGACTTCATCGCAGTGGCGCGATCATCTCCGTCAGTGTGCGCGGCGTGCCGTTGTGGGCGGCCGTCGAGGACACGGCACGGCTGCGCGATGCACTGGGAGTGCCCGCCCCACTAGGGGTTCCGGCCGCATTCGTGGCTCCGGTGCCCGATCCGGTGGGCGATCTGGTGCACCGGTACGCCCGTACCCACGGCCCCTTCACCGTCGATGAGGCCGCCGAGAGTCTCGGTATGGGTCCGGCCGTGGTGCGCGATACCCTGGTACGGCTGGCCGCCGACCGCAAGGTGGTGGAGGGCGACTTCCTGCCCGCCGACGCCGACTCCGACTCCGCGCCCGCCCCGGCCACCGCCGGCGAGCCGGCCCGTCAGACCACCGCCGGCGAGCCGGCATGGCAGACCACCGCCGGGCCGGCATGGCAGACTCAATGGTGCCACAGCGACGTCCTCGGTCAGATTCGGCGCGGTTCGCTGGCGGCGAGCCGCGCGGAGATCGAGCCCGTCGACATCGCCACGTTCACGCGGTTCCTCGTCTCGTGGCAGCACGTGGCCGAACCGGAACGGCTCACCGGCACCGACGGGGTGGCTGTGGTACTCGATCAGCTTGCCGGGCACCGGATTCCGGCGTCGGCATGGGAATCGCTGGTGCTGCCGACCCGCGTGAGGGATTACCGGCCCGCCATGCTCGACGAACTGCTCAGCTCCGGGGAGATCGTCTGGGCCGGACACGGCCGCATCGGCTCGTCGGACGGGTGGATCAGCTTCTACCCGGCCGACCTGGCTCCGCTGTTCGCACCGGCCCCCGTCGACATCGACACCACCGACGTGCACCACCGACTGCTTGACGCGTTGGGCACCGGCGGCGGTCTGCGGTTCCCCCAACTCACCGGGTTCGCCGCGGGGTCCGACGATGCGGCATCGGCCGACGAGGTGGAGAACGCGCTGTGGGATCTGGTGTGGTCCGGGCACATCAGCAACGACTCGTTCGGCCCGATTCGCGCACTGCTCGCGCCGCGCCGCAGCGCGAACGCACGGTCGGCACCGGCACACCGGTCGCGCGCACGGCCGCCGCGCCTGCGCAGCCGCCTCACCACCCGTCACCTCCTCGCCCAGAACGCCGGGGCCGGGACCGTCCGCGCCACGGCGAGCGGACGCTGGTTCGCGCCTGCGCGTGCCGAACTGGACCCGACCACGGTCACCCAGGCGCTGTGCGAACAACTACTCACCCGCTACGGGGTGGTGACCCGCGGCAGCGTCACCGGCGAGGACGTCAATGGCGGATTCGCGCGAATCTACAAGGCGTTCACTGTGTTCGAGGACAACGGACAGGTCCGACGCGGCTATTTCGTCGACCGGCTGGGCGGCGCCCAGTTCGCCGGGCCCGCCACCGTCGACGAGTTGCGCCGCCACGCCCACGCCGACGCCGGACCCGCCGACAGACGACACGAGCAGGGTGTGGTGCTGGCCGCCACCGACCCTGCCAACCCGTACGGTGCGGCACTGGCGTGGCCCCCCACCCGCCCCGAGGCCGGGGGGCACCGGCCCGGTCGCAAACCCGGCGCCCTGGTGGTTCTCGTGGACGGCGATCTCGTCGCGTTCGTCGAACGCGGCGGCAAGACGGTTCTGAGCTTCACCGACGATGACGGTAGCCTCTCCGCGATGGCATCCGCACTCGCCTCCACCGTGGCGTCGGGCCGGGTGTCACGACTGATGGTCGATCAGATCGACGGTGTGAACGCCTTGCGGTCACCCCTCGCCCCCGTCTTCGTCGACGCCGGTTTCGCCACCACACCGCGCGGCCTGCGACTGCGGTACGGAAACCATGCCTGAGGGCGACACCGTCTACCAGGCCGCCGATCGACTGCGCCGTGCATTGGTGGGACACCCTCTGGAGCGCAGTGACTTTCGTATCCCGTCCTTGGCCACCACCGACCTGACCGGCGCCACCGTGACCGCCGTCCGCTCGCGCGGCAAACACCTGCTGATCGACGTCGAACGGCCCGACAGCACCAGCGTCAGCATTCACAGCCACCTGAAGATGGAGGGCGCCTGGCACGTGCACCGGGCCGGCACCCGATGGCGCCGACCGGGATTCCAGGCGCGAATCGTTTTGCGCGCCAACGGTTACGAGGCGGTCGGGTTCGACCTGGGCATTCTCGAACTGGTCTCGGCAACCGCCGCGGATTTGGACTGGCTCGGGCCCGACCTCCTCGCCGACGATTTCGACGCCGAGGCAGCCGTCGCGAACCTGGCGGCCCATCCCGACACCCCGATCGGCCTGGCCCTGCTCGATCAGCGATTGCTGGCCGGCGTGGGCAACGTCTACCGGTGCGAGGCGTGCTTTCTCACCGGACTGCGTCCGGACCGTCCGGTGCGCGAGGTCGACAACCTGCCCGCACTGGTGGATCTGTGCCGACGGATGCTGTGGGAGAACCGGAATCGGCTCGCGCGCACCACCACCGGCCGCACCGGTCACGGTGCGCGAACCTGGGTGTACGGGCGCATCGGGGCACCATGTCGACGGTGCGGCACACCCATCCGTCGCGACGAGATGGGCCGACACACACCGTCGGGTGTCAGCGAGGAGCGCGTGATCTATTACTGCCCGTCGTGCCAGCGGTGACATCGGTCACCTCGGCGTCGTTCGGGCACCGATCCTGCGGTCAGACGGGATAGCGCTCGGGTTCGGGACCGAAATCGAAACGTCGCGCACTCACCTCGGTGGGCGTGATCTCGACGTAGTTGTACTTGAGCGTGGGCACCCACGGTTTGAGGGGTTGCTTGTCCGCGTCGGCGATCTCTGCTCCTGTGGAGAGCACCCGCGCGGTGCCCTTCACGACCACACTCCACCCGCCGGTGTCTGTGTAGCTGTCGGTTTCGAAGGCCACGTGATCATTGACGGTGAGCTCGGAGAGCTTGGTGCCCTCCGCCGTCCGGAAGAGAATCCGGCCCTGGCCCGCGTAGAAGTTGATCGGGAAGATGTCGGGCTGACCGCCCGCGCTCACCGCGATCCTGCCCATCTCGGCAGTGGCAAGCAGTTCCCAGGCTTCATCGACGGCGAGTGCGTGAATCGGAGTGTCCACCATGACCTGTCCTTCTCCCATAGCTCATTGTCCCGATATCGACGTTACCGGGCGTAGAGCACAATGGCCCGATGAAGTCTGGGCCCGATGAAACCCTTCACTCCGGCACGGGCACCGGCTCGAGGATGTCGACCCGCGACTCCGGGGCCGCCGCCCGTAACGCATCGGCGGACGCATCGTCGGGTTGCTGCTGCGACGCCACCTCGGCGGCCACACGCGCGTTGTAGGTCTCGATCTCGAACTCGACGGTCTCGTCGCTCCAGCCCAGCACCGGCGCCAACAATTCGGCCACCTCTCGTGCACAGTCGACGCCGCGGTGACCGTACTCGATGGAGATCCGGGTGCGCCGCGCCAGCACATCCTCGAGATGCAGGGCGGCCTCGTCGATGGCGGCGTACACCACCTCCACCCTCAGGTACTGCGGCGCCGCTGCCAGCGGCCGCAGCAGTGAGGGGTCGGCGGCGGCATAGAAGAGCACGTCGTCGATGAGCGAGCCGTAGCGATTGAGCAGCCGTCGGATGCGATAGGGGTGCAGCCCGTAGCGCTCACCGAGCTGATCGCACTGATTGACCAGCGCGAAGTATCCGTCGGCCCCGATCAGCGGCACCCGGGCGGTGATCGAGGGAGCCACCCGGCTGGGAATGAAGTCGGTGCACGCCTCCACCGCGTCGGCCGCCATCACCCGGTAGGTGGTGTACTTGCCACCGGCGATGGCGATCAGGCCCGGCGCCACCGTCGCCACCGCGTGTTCACGCGAGAGCGTCGACGTCGACTCCTCCTCACCGGCCAGCAGCGGTCGCAGGCCCGCGTAGACCCCTTCGATGTCCTCGTGGCGCAGCGGGGTGACCAGCACCTCGTTGACGCGTTCGAGGATGTAGTCGATGTCGGCGCGCGTGGCGGCCGGGTGGGCGAGGTCGAGATTCCAGTCGGTGTCGGTGGTCCCGATGATCCAGTGCGTCTCCCACGGGATCACGAACAGCACCGAACTCGGCGTGCGGAGGATGATCGCGGTCTCGCTGACGATCCGGTCGCGCGAGACCACGATGTGCACGCCCTTGGAGGCCCGCACGCGGAAGTGCCCGCGCAACTTCGACAGTGCCTGCACCTCGTCGGTCCACACGCCCGCCGCGTTGATCACGCAATGCGCCCGGATCTCCGCGGTCTCGCCGTTCTCGGTGTCGCGCACGCGCACACCCATGATGCGGTCGGCCTCCCGCAGAAATCCCACCACCTGCGTCGACGTGCGGATCACGGCGCCGTAGTTGGCGGCCGTGCGCGCGACGGTCAGACTGTGGCGCGCGTCGTCGACGACGGTGTCGTAGTAGCGGATACCACCGATCAGGGAATCGCGTTTGAGCGCAGGCGCCACCCGAAGCGCCCCGGAACGGGTCACATGTCGTTGTCCCGGAACAGATTTCGCGCCGCCCATGGTGTCGTAGAGGAACAACCCGGCGGCCATGTAGGGACGCTCCCACACCCGGTGTTTGAGCGGATACAGGAACGGCAACGGCTTCACCAGGTGTGGTGCCAGCAGACTGAGCGAGAGTTCCCGCTCGTGCAATGCCTCACGCACCAGGCCGAATTCGAGTTGTTCGAGGTAACGCAGCCCGCCGTGGAACATCTTCGACGAGCGACTCGATGTGCCCGACGCGATGTCACGGGCCTCCACGAGGGCCACGCGCAGGCCGCGGGTCGCGGCATCGAGCGCCGCACCGACACCCACCACGCCTCCGCCGATCACGACGATGTCGAATTGCTCCGTACCCATCCGCCGCCAGGCCTCGGCACGGTACAGCGGCCCCAAGTCCGCAGGCCGGTCCGGATTGAACTCGGTCTCCATGCCCACCGACACTAATGGAGATGCGGCGCCCCCACCGGGAACTCATCGAGACGCGCCGCCGCCCGGTGGCACCCTTGGGCGCACTGCGGGCCGCTCACGGCACGAAGTCGGCGATGATCCCCACCAAACCCGCGGTGCCGCCCATCGCGCTCGCCGCCTCGTAGACGGCCTCACCGAACCGGGTGCGTGCATCGATCCCCGGCGTGCACACCATCGCCACGCAGGCCAGTCCGCGGGCTTTCCGGAACAGCACACGCTGGCTCTCGACGTCGGCGACGCGGTGGGCCAACACCGCGTCGAGTTCGCACCGGGTGAGCGCGGCGTCGACGCGGGCACGGGTCTCGGCGGGCACCGTACCGTGCGAGCGCCACTGATCGGCCGCCTCGCGCACCGCCTGCAGTCCGCCGAGGCCGGCGAGGTCGATGACGGTGGCCATGATGAGTCCGAGGCACTCGTCGATCGCTGCCCGGGGCACCCGCTCCACCAGGCCGCCGACACCTCCCGGCAGGCGATCGATGCGGCGGACCGACGGCATGGTCATGACGGGACCGAACCGAACTCCTTGCCCGACGCGGTGCCCGTGTCGGGGGTCGCGGCACCCTCGGCACCCTTGTCGGCGGCGACCGCCGGAACGGCAGTCCCGGCATCGGCGTTCGTACCGGTGGCCGGGCTCGACTGCGGCACCCAGTCGCCGATGACCGGCGGACCGACCAGCGGCAAACCGCCAACCAGCTCCTCGCCGTTCTCGCGGGTGTTGAGATACCTTGCCGGACGGTGCTTCTCGTCTCCTTTGGGGCGCACAGCCCCTCCGGGAGCGCCGGGCGTGGACGCCGCCGGCAGCGCACCGCGGGCCGGCCCACCGATGGGAGCCGTGGTGGTGGGCGCGTTCGCGGAGCCCGGCAGCACCGGTCCCCACGGTGCCGCCGGGGGCAGTGTTTCCGGACCTGTCGCGGCGGGACCACCGACGTCGGAGGGGCCACCGGCCGACGGCCCCCCATCGGAGCTCCCCGGCCCACCGGGCCGGGGAGCTCCCTGCGCGCGCGGCGAGCGGGGTCCACCAACCGGCACCACCGGATCGGCCTGCCCGTCGCGCGAGAGTCGGCCGGGATCGGATGCCGGCCGGCGAGACGGCGACGTCGGACCGCCGGGACCCGATGGCGCGTCGACCCCGGCCGGCGTGGTCGGCCGGGCGCCGGCAGGCGTCACGGCCGGGGCGGCGGCCGGCGGCGACGACCCGGGACCCGCCGGATCGGGTCCGTCGGCGTCGGCCAGATTGCCCGCCTGCGAACGCGTGTTGGTGGCATCACCCCCACCGCTTCCGCCGGTACCGCCGAAGGTGCTGATCGTGGACATCGTCCCCCCCGGCGCCGGCTGCGGCAGCGTCGACTGCACATCGACCATCGGGTTGCTGTAGGTGCCGAGCATGATCGATCTCACCTGCGCACGGACGTCGGCGGAGTCCTCGGGGTGCGACACGAGGTGAGTACTCAACCGCTCCAGGTCCGGCGTCTGACCGTGCGTCGCGGTGAGAATCCCCACCGCGGTCTGCATGGCGGTCGCCGCCACCTGCGCCGCGTCCGCCGAGTCGGTGATGTGCTTCGAGAGTTGTTGTCCCGCAGTAAGACTGCCGGTCGCGGCGAGTCCGTAGAGCTCGTCTTCGGTGCCGAACGCGTAACGCATCCTGGCGGCCACATCGCGCGCGATACCCAGGGCGATGAGCACTGCGGCGGCGTCGCCCGACGCCGAGGTCTCCTTCATCGTCGAGATCTTGTGCAGCACCTCGACGATGCTCATCGACTCCCAGTTGGTGACGTCCCCGCCACCCTGATCGTCCCCCTTCGAGCGAACTCGCGCCTCCCGCGACGGACCCGAGTCGCCGTCGCGCCCCGACGATGGTGACGTCACCGGCCCTCCCCTGGTCCACGGCCCGAAATCATGTCGAGATTACCCCGCGCGTCCCCCTCCGGCAGGTCCGTACCGCGGCCCTGTGGACTAGTCCAGGTCGTCGTGGCGCACGAGTTGCCGGGCCGCTTCGGTGATCGAGCCCGACAGCGACGGATAGACCGACAGCGTCTGCGCGAGATCCCCGACGGTCAGCTTGTTCTGCACCGCGAGGGCGATCGGCAGGATCAGCTCCGAGGCGGTCGGCGCCACCACCACACCGCCGATCACCACACCGGTCGCCGGGCGGCAGAAGATCTTGACGAAGCCGCGGCGCAGCCCACTCATCTTGGCCCGCGGATTGGTCGCCAGCGGCAGCATCACCGTGCGCGCCGGATACTCCCCGGCGTCGATTGCCTTCTGCGAAACCCCGACGGTGGCGATCTCGGGTCGCGTGAAGATGGCCGAGGCCACCGTCTTGAGTTTGATGGGGCTGACCCCTTCGCCCAGGGAGTGGTACATGGCGATCCGTCCCTGCATGGCGGCGACCGACGCGAGGGGGAACAGACCGGTGCAGTCGCCGGCGGCGTAGATACCCGGTACCGAGGTGCGCGACACCCGATCGACGGTGATGTATCCGCCCCGGTCGGTGGCCACACCGGCCTCGTCGAGGCCGATGCCGGCGGTGTTGGGAATCGAACCGACCGTCATCAGCACGTGGCTGCCGGTGACGGTGCGGCCGTCGGCGAGGTGTGTGGTGACGGTGTCGCCGTGGCGTTCCACCTTGTCGGCGCGTGCGTGTTTGACCAGCTCCACGCCGCGTTCGGCCAGCGCGTCCTCGAGTACCAGGGCCGCATCCTCGTCCTCACCGGGCAACACCCGGTCGCGACTGGAGACCAGGGTCACCTTCACGCCCAGCTCTGTGTAGGCGTGCACGAACTCGGCTCCGGTGACACCCGATCCCACCACCACCAGATGCTCGGGCAGTTCCTCGAGGTCGTAGAGCTGCCGCCACGTCAAGATGCGTTCACCGTCGGGTTGCGCGTCGGGCAGTACCCGCGGTGATGCGCCCGTCGCGATCAGAACCACGTCACCCTCGAAGTGTTGCGTCGATCCGTCGGCGAGCGTCGCGGTCACCCCGTGGGTGGCCACCCCGACGTCGGTGCGCTCCAACGTCGCCGTCCCGGACACCAGGGTGACGCCCTCGCTGATCAGTCGCGACCGGATGTCGGCGGACTGCGCGAACGCGAGATCACGCACCCGCTGATGGATCTGCGGCAGCGTGACCATCGCGTCGTCGGTCCTGATGTTGATGCCGAGATCGATCGCGCGACGCACCTCGGTGCGGATGCCGGTGGAGGCGATGAAGGTCTTGGAGGGAACGCAATCCCAGAGCACGCAGGCCCCACCGATGCCGTCGGAATCGATCACGGTGACGTCCGCGCCGTAGGCCGCGGCAACCAGGGCCGCCTCATAACCCGCAGGCCCACCACCGATGATCACGATCCTGGTCACTGGGCACACTCCTGTCATCGACGTGCGGGGCTGGGTTGTCGACCGCCGGGCGGCCGGACCGCACTCCAACTTAGTCGTCCGGCGACGGACGCTCAGTGCCGACTGGGTGTCAGGACACGACAACCAGGGTGCGGCCGGTCGTCGCCCGCGCAACACCGGTGCGGATGCGTCCGCCTTTCGCCGTCGCCCGTGAGCATCTAGAGTTTTCCGACGTGCCGATATATGCCGCCTACGGGTCGAACATGCATCCCGATCAGATGGCCGAACGGGCGCCGCACTCCCCGATGGCGGGGACGGGTTGGCTGCACGGGTGGCGACTGACCTTCGGCGGCGCCGACATCGGCTGGGAGGGTTCACTGGCGACGGTCACCGAAGACCGCGACGATCCCACCGCGAAGGTGTTCGTGGTTCTCTACGACGTGCCGACCGAGGACGAGGAGAATCTCGACCGGTGGGAGGGATCCGAGCTCGACATCCATCGCAAGATCCGCGCCCGCGTGGACACCGCGGACGGCGCGGTGCTGGCGTGGCTCTACGTTCTCGACGCGTTCGAGGGCGGCCTGCCGTCGGCACGCTATCTCGGCGTGATGGCCGATGCCGCCGAGATCGCCGGCGCCCCAGCAGAATACGTGCAAGACATCCGCTTGCGGGAAGCCCGCAACGTCGGGCCGGGCCCGATCGAGCCCTGATTGACCGGATCGAGCCCTGATTGACCGGATCGGGCCCTGACCAACCGATCGGGCCTGACTACCCGTGCGCGCCGAGCACCACGCCGGCGAGCGTACGCACCCCGATGAGGAGGGCACGTTCGTCGAGGTCGAAGTTGGGTTGATGCAGGTCGACCTGCGGGCGCCGACCGTCCCACACGCCGAGCCGGGCCATCGCACCCGGCACCTGCTCGAGATACCAGGAGAAATCCTCGCCGCCCGGTGACTGCGGGGTGTCCACGACCGCTGCCGGGTCGATGGCGGCCACCGACCGGGCGAGCATCGCAATGGCCAGTTCGTCGTTGACCACCGGCGGCACACCACGGAAGTAGGCGAGGTCGTAGGACACGCCGAGCGGTGCGACGAGCTGGCCGATCACGTTGCGTACCAGCGGTTCCAGTTCGGCCCACGTGGCGTGATCACCGGTGCGTACCGTGCCGCGCAGCCTGCCCTCCTGCGGGATGGCGTTGGCCGCGTTGCCCGCGTGCGCGGCACCCCACACCATCACCGTGCCCGACCGCGGGTCCACCCGGCGCGACAGCACGCCGGGCAGCCCGGTGATGACCGTGCCCATCGCGTACACCAGGTCGGCGGTCAGGTGCGGCCGCGACGTGTGACCACCCGGCGAGTGCAGGGTGAGGTCGATGTGATCGGCGGCCGAGGTCAGCGGTCCGGCACGCAACCCCACCGTGCCCACCGGCAGCCGCGGATCGCAGTGCAGGGCGAAGATGCGGCTGACACCCTCCAGGACGCCGGCCGCCACCGCGTCCAGCGCGCCGCCGGGCATCACCTCCTCGGCGGGCTGGAAGATCAGCCGCACACCCACCGGCAGCGCATCGACCGATGCCAGCAGTGCGGCCACGCCCAGCAGGATCGCGGTGTGTGCGTCGTGGCCGCACGCGTGCGACACGCCGTCGACACCTGAGGCGAACGACAGCCCGGTGTGCTCGGTGACCGGCAACGCGTCCATGTCGGCGCGCAGCGCGATCCGCAATCCGTCGGCGGGACCGAGGTCGCACACCACGCCGGTGCCCATCGGAAGTCGCCGCGGCGACAGGCCGAGGTCGGCGAGCGCACTCATCACCAGTTCGGTGGTCACCACCTCCTGACGCGACAGCTCCGGGTGCGCGTGGATGGAGCGCCGCCAGCCGATGACGTCGCCGCCGTGCGTGGACGTCCACCGGTCGATGACCGACGCCCAGTCCTCGGTCACAGCAGCGATGGCGGTGTCGTCACCGCCAGGTCTTCGAGCAGGTGCAAACGCAGCCCGCGCTTGATCACCGACAGGTTGTCGCCGGCCGTCGCGGATCGCTCGGCGGCGACGGCACTGGCCCGCCCGATCAGGTCGGCGGCCTCGACGGCCTCGTCGACAATGCCCGCGACCACGGCGTCCTGGGCGCCGTAGCGGCGGCTGGTGAGCATCGCCTCGGTGGCGGAACGGTCGGGCACCCGGGTGCGTACCAGCGACGCCATACCGCGCGTGAACGGCATGTTCAGCGCCGCCTCGGGCAGCGACCAGAACCCGCGGCCGGTACGCATCACCCGGTGGTCGGCGCACAGGGCCAGCATCGCGCCGGCGCCGAACGCGTGGCCGTTGACCGCCGCCACGGTGGCCACCGGCAGCGTCAGCACCTTGGCGTAGAGCTCATGCACCGAGTCGAGGTAGGCGGGCAGCTCCGCGGGGTGGGCGAAGACGTGATCGGTGTCGAGTCCGTTGCTGAAGAACTTTCCGGTGGCCGTGATCACCAGCGCCTTGGCCGGACCCGCGGCGACCTCGTCGAGGAGTTTGCCCACCGTGGTCAACCACTCCACGCCGAACCTGTTCTCCGGATTGGCCTCGTCGAGTTCCACACCCGGCGATCCGAGGTAGAGTTCGGCGATCTCGGCCCCACCGTGCGGCGTGTCACTCAGAAATGGCATGGCACAGACCCTATCGCCTGCCCGCTCGGTCCACGCGCGATGCCCTTAGGCTTGTGCCCATGGATCCCACCGTCGACGCCGACGCGGCCGCCGTCGCCGCTGCGGCGACCATCGCCGCCGAGACCGACGCGGCAGCACACGATGTGGCCGTCATCCTCGGCTCCGGGTGGGCGCCAGCCGCAGACGCCTTCGGCACACCGGTCGCCTCCATCCCGATGTCCCAGATCCCCGGCTTCACCGCCCCCAGGGCCGCCGGGCACGGCGGCACCGTGCTGTCGGTGCAGATCGGCGGACGGCGAGTGCTGATCCTGCTCGGACGCATCCACGCCTATGAGGGTCACCACCTTTCGCGGGTGGTCCACCCCGTCCGCACCGCCGCCGCCGCGGGCGTGCACACCGTGGTCCTCACCAACGCGGCCGGGGGTCTGCGCGACGACATGTCGGTGGGCCAGCCCGTGCTGATCTCCGATCACCTGAATCTCACCGCGCGTTCGCCCCTGACCGGCGCGCAGTTCGTGGATCTCGTCGACGCGTATGCCCCGCGGCTGCGCGAGATCGCACGCGCCGTCGATCCCACGCTGGCCGAGGGCGTCTACGCCGGACTGCCGGGACCGCACTACGAGACGCCCGCCGAGATCCGCATGCTGCGGACCCTCGGCGCCGACCTCGTCGGCATGTCCACGGTGCACGAGACGATCGCGGCGCGGGCGGCGGGTATGAACGTGCTCGGCGTGTCGCTGGTCACCAATCTTGCCGCCGGCATCACCGGCGAACCGCTCAGTCACGCCGAGGTGCTCGAGGTGGGCCGCGAATCGGCACGCCGGATGGGTGACCTGCTGGCCCGCATCGTCGGCGAACTGTAGATCCGGGCCGCCACCGTCATGCCCGAGAACACCAAGACGACCGAGAACACCAACACGACCGAGATCACCGCGGCCGATCCGCGGGTGGCGGCGTGGATCGCCGCCGACCCCGACCCCGCGACACGCGCCGAACTCGCCGCCTGCGACGCGGACGACCTCGCCGACCGGTTCGCCGGGACGTTGCGGTTCGGCACCGCCGGGCTGCGCGGTCCGGTGCGCGCCGGACCCAACGGCATGAACGTGGCGGTGGTGACCCGCGCCACCGCGGGCCTGGCCGCGTGGCTCACCGGGCACGGCTGCGCGGGCGGCACCGTGGTGGTGGGCCGCGACGCCCGGCACGGATCGCAGGCCTTCGCCCGCAGCGCCGCCGAGGTCCTCGCCGCGGCCGGTTTCGACGTCGTCGCCCTTCCCGAGCCGCTGCCGACGCCGCTGCTGGCCTTCGCCTGCCGCGACCTGCGCGCGGTGGCGGGCGTACAGGTCACCGCGTCGCACAACCCGCCCGCCGACAACGGCTACAAGGTGTACCTGGACGGCGGCGCGCAACTCGTTCCCCCTGCCGACCTCGAAATCGAGGCGTTGATCGCCGACGCCGGACCCGCCGCAGCCATCCCGCGACGTCCCGTGGTCCCCGACGCGCGGGCCCACGCGGTCGCCGACCGCTACCTCCATCGCCTCGCGGTGCGGTTCCCCCGCGTATCCGACAGCCCGCTGCGCATCGCGCTCACCGCCATGCACGGGGTCGGCGGACCGCTCGCGGTCCGCGCGCTCGCCGACGCCGGATTCGCCGATGTGCACGTGGTTCCCGAGCAGTTCGAGCCCGACCCCGACTTCCCCACCGTGGCGTTCCCGAATCCGGAGGAACCCGGGGCCGCCGACCGTGTGCTCGCGCTCGCCGAGGAGGTCGACGCCCATCTGGCGATCGCTCTGGATCCCGATGCCGACCGCTGCGCGGTGGGAATCCGCGTCGACGGTCGATGGGGCATGCTCAGCGGTGACGACACCGGGGCCCTGCTGGGTTCGTTCCTGCTCGCGACCACCGGGCTCGGCGAACCGGTGGTCGCGAGCACGCTGGTGTCGGGCACCCTGCTGGCCGACATCGCGCGGCACCACGGTGCCCGGCACGTCACCACCCTCACCGGATTCAAGTGGCTGGTACGGGCGGGCGAGCCACTGCTCTACGCCTACGAGGAGGCCATCGGCCACTGCGTGGACCCCGACGCGGTCCGCGACAAGGACGGCATCAGCGCGGCCGTCGCGATCGCGATGCTCGCGCATCGATGCGCCGTCGCCGGGCACACCCTGGCCGACGAACTCGACACGCTGTTCGCCGCACACGGTGTGCACGTCACCCGCCAGCGGTCCCTGCGCGTGCGCGACCCGGGTGAGATCGACGCGGTGATGACCCGGCTGCGCCGGCATCCGCCGGCCACCCTCGGCGGCATTCCGGTGATCGCCGAGGATTACGCCGAACGCGACGACGGGCTACGGACCGACGCGGTGGCGCTGCACGGGACCGCGCCCGACGGCGTGGGCGTGCGCGTCATGGCGCGGCCGTCGGGCACCGAACCGAAGCTCAAGTACTACATCGAAATGACAGCGGCGCCCGAAGTCGCGCCATCGGCAACGCAATCCGGCACGGCAGCGACATACCCAGCGGCGACATACCCAGCGGCGACAGACACAGCGGCGACAGACACAGCCGCGACAGACCCAGCGTCGACACACGACCTGTCGCGGGTGCACCGCACGCGCGATCGACTGCACGACCTCGCGCACCGCGTCGCCGACGAGCTGCCCACCGAAGGAGAACGCCCATGAGCTACCCGCCGGGACCCCCCAACCCCTATCAGGGCGGGGGCTACCCGTCGTCGGGCGGTGGCTATCCGGGCGACCGGCCGCCCGGCAACGATCGTTCGCCGTGGTCGTCACCGGCGGTGATCGTGGCGATCGCGGCCGGTGTGCTGATCGTGGTGGGCGGCGTGCTCGCCGCGGTGCTGCTGCTCCCGGGAGACTCCGACACCACCGCGCAACCGTCGGCGACGTCGTCGGCCACCACCCCGAGCCCGTCGACGGTCACCAACACTGTCACCACGGCACCCGGCGGCGGCGCGGGACCCGCCACACCGCCCACCACACCACCCACCACACCGCGGGCCACCCCAAGCGTCGCCGGGGCCGATTGGCAGGGTTTCACCGACGGACCGCGATGCAACGCGGCCGACGACCCCGCGGTGGTGATCGGTCAGACCGCTCGCTCGCGGGTGGTGATCTGCCAGGTGGGTGATCAGGTGGGCCGCATGTACTACAAGGGGCTCGCCGACGGCAACGCCATCGAGGTGCAGTATCCGACCCGCGTCGGCAACACCTACGAGGTACTCAACAACGACGTCAAATACATCATCGCGCCCGGGCAACTGACCATCGTGCAGAACGGTGAGACGGTGGCCACCGAACCGATGCTCGCCTACTGGACGTCGGGTCCCTGAGCGATGCAACGACTACTGAACCTGTCCGGGGTCGATGTTGTCCGCAGCGGCCGCATGCTGTTGCACGACATCGATCTCAGCGTGTCGGCGGGCGAACATTGGGCGCTGCTGGGCCCCAACGGCGCTGGCAAGTCGACGTTGATGGCGATCGCGGGCGCACGGTCGCACCCCACCCGCGGCACCGTGGACGTGCTGGGTCGGCGTCTGGGCCGGGTGGACATGCGCGAACTCCGCACCCACATCGGGCACGTCGACCCACGCTGGCGCATCGACATCCCGCTCAGCGCCCACGACGTGGTGCTGACCGGTCTGACGAACACCCCCGAACTCGACCGGCGACGCACCTACAGCGACACCGAGCACCGCGCGGCCGACGATCTGCTGGAACTGCTGGGCATGACCGCACGCCGCGACTCGTTGTGGCCGGTGATGAGTCAGGGTGAACGCGGCCGCACGCTGATCGCGCGCGCACTGATGCCCCGCCCGGCCCTGCTGCTGCTCGACGAACCGGCGACCGGCCTCGATCTGGCCGCCCGCGAGAAGTTGTTGTCGGCGATCGACCGGCTGCGCACCGAGGTCGCCGACCTGGCCAGCGTGCTGGTGACCCACCACCTCGAAGACCTGCCCGCCAGCACGACGCACGCCATGCTGCTGCGCGACGGTGAGATCGTCGCCCAGGGCCCGGTGGCCGACGCCCTCACCTCCGAGACGATCAGCACCTGCTTCGACCATCCCGTGGCGGTCCGGCGCCACCACGGCCGCTGGTCGGCGACCGCCGCCTGAGGACCGGACGACACCGATGTGGGCGCGGCGACTCGCATTCGGATTCTCGGTGGTCGCGATCGGCGTCCTGGCCGGACTGATCGGGCTGGCGACGACGTTCGCGCTCCACGCGCTGCAGCACCTCACCTTCGGTTACCAGACGGGCAGCCTGCTGCTCGGGGTGTCCGACGCCCCATGGCAGCGACGACTGTTCGGCCCCGTCATCGGCGGAGTTCTCGCGGGCGCATGCTGGTGGCTGCTGCGCAGGCGCCGGCACGTGCTGCGTCTCGAGGACGAGGTCCGCGAGGGAGATCGCCTCGACGTCCCCGGACAGACCGCTGACGCGCTCATCCAGATCCTGGCGGTGGGCACCGGCGCCTCACTCGGCCGCGAAGGCGCACCACGCCAGCTCGCGGCGGTGGCCGCCACGCGCGTCACCAGCTTGTTCGCGATGACGCCGGACGCGCGTCGCCTGCTGTGGGCGGCGGCCGCGGGGGCCGGCCTCGCCGCGGTCTACAACGTGCCGATCGCCGGTGCCTTGTTCACCGTCGAGGTGCTGTTGCGATCGTGGCGCCCGGCCGCGGTGCTCACCGCACTGGCGGTGTCGGCCATCGCCGTGGGCACCACGTGGCCGATCACGCACGGCGCACCGACCTTCGCCTGGCCGGTGACCCACACCGGTTGGGGAACGATCATCTTTGCCTGCGCGGTCATTCCGGTGGCGGTTCTCCTCGGTCGCGGGTTCCTGGCGCTCACCTCCGGGACGAATCCCCTGGGTCATCGCTCGCCGTGGATCATCGTGGCGATCGGCGCGGCGGGCCTGCTCACCGGGGTGGCGGCCCTCTACCTTCCGGAATTGCCCGGCAACGGCAAAAGCATCGTGGCCACCACCTTCTCGCCGACGGTCACCCTGGCGGCGGTGGCCGCGGCGGTGGTGCTCAAGCCCGTCCTGACCGCCGCGTACCTGCGGGCCGGTGCGACCGGCGGCCTACTCACCCCGGCATTCGCCACCGGGGCCGCTCTCGGAGCTTTCGTCGCGCTGCTGATACGCCACCTCGGTGGTCACGCCAGCGTGCCCGGCTTCGCACTGATCGCCGCATGCGCGGTCCTCGCAGTGACCCAGCGGACGGCATTCTTCGCCACCGCCTTCGCCGCCGAACTCGTGCACCCCCCATTGCCGATGGTGCCGATACTGCTCGTGGCCGCCCTCGGCTCGTACTGGCTCGACCGCGGGATTCGCGCCCGCACCGTCAGCGCGGACCGAACTGACGGTCCCCCGCATCGCCGAGTCCGGGCACGATGTAGGCGACGTCATTGAGTCCGTCGTCCACCGCGCCCACCACCAGTCGCACCGGATGGCCCGATTTCTCCAGAGCGGCAACACCTTCCGGTGCGGCGACGACACACACCGCAGTGATGTCGGTGGCGTTGCGGGCCACCAGCAGCTCGATGGTGTGCAGCATCGAACCGCCGGTCGCGAGCATCGGATCCAGCACGAAGACGGGGATGTCGGTGAGGTCGGCGGGCAGCGACTCCAGGTAGGGCACCGGCTTCGCGGTCTCCTCGTCGCGGGCGATCCCCACGAACCCGACGCGGGCCTCCGGGACCATCGCGTGCGCCTGCTCCACCATGCCCAGACCCGCGCGCAGCACCGGCACCAGCAGCGGCGGGCACGCCAGCTTCGACCCCACGCACCGCTGCAGTGGTGTCTCGATCTCGAGCTTCGACTCCGGGGCACCGACGAGAGCCTCGTAGACGAGCATCTGCGTCAGATCCGACAGTGCGGCACGGAAACCCGCGTTATCCGTCGTCTTGTCGCGCATCGTGGTCAGGCGTGCCGCGGCAAGCGGATGATCGACGATCTGTACGTGCATGCGGACAACACTAGGGTGCGGGCACTCGGTGTGCCCGGCTGTCGGCGTCACAGCGGCGCCGACGTGGACGGAACCACGCACGCACTCATCGCGTCAGACCTTCCATGACAGTTCCCGCCGGCCCCGCACCCGCCCAACCCGGGCCCACCGACCCCGCGCCCACCGATCCCACGCTCACCGCCACGACGGAATTCATGGACGGATTCGCCACCGCGCACCGCGCCGCAGCGGCCCGCGTCGGCGCGCACGCCGCGAGCACCCGGGTCGGTCTGGAGTCGCTGACCCCCACCTTCGGCATGATCGGTGCCGAATTCCTGTCCGCACTGGGTATGGCGCTCGAGGGCCGCAGCCGATGGCTGGAACAGGTGGCCGCGGCGCATCGGGCGGTGGCCGAGGCAACCCGCGCCGCCGACACCGCCTACGCCACCACCGACCGTTCCGCCGAGATGGGGTTGCGGCTGTGATGATCCCGATCGACATCCTCATCGAGCCGCTGCGCCTGCTTCTCACGGCATTGGGCACCGGCATCCTGCCCGCCGGTAACCCCGCCGACCGGATGCGCACCGCGACAACAGACCTCGACGACGTCCGCGCCCGCACCGCCCGCGCCACCGACACCATGCTGGCCGGATGGCGCGGTGCCGGTTCCGATGGCGCGGTGACGGCCGCGGAGACCACACGGCGGACCGGTCGCCTGGCCGACGACGATGCCGCGGAGATCGGGCGGCTCGTGGTCACCGCGTGCGCCCGCGTGCGCAGCGCCGCCGAGCAACTCGACGGCCTCGTCGACTCCTTCGAGCGCTACGCCCGCACGCTCGGCGATGCACTGTTCACCCCGGCGGGCCTCGCGGCCATCGTTCCCGTGGCCGCCGACCACGTGCAGCGCGGCCTGGCCGTGGTGGCCCGCGCCCGGGCCGATCTCGCCGACGACACCCGCGCGATGACCGAACTCGCGCGTCATCAGGCGCCGGCCGAGGCTTCCGGCCCCTCGACCCCCACCCCGGCGGCCGGCACCGACCTCGCGGGCGGTCCCGGCGTGGCCATCACGCTCCCGGACGGCTCGGTGGTGCACGCCCCCAACGAGCGCGCGGCCACGGCCGTGCGGGCAGCGCTGAGCCAGCGCGGGGTGCCCTACGTATGGGGCGGAACCAGCCCCGCCGGCTTCGACTGCAGCGGGTTGACGCAATGGGCCTACCGTCAGGCGGGCCTGGACATCCCACGGCTCGCCCAAGACCAGGACACCGCGGGCACCGCGGTCTCCCAGGCCGATCTGCAGCCCGGCGATCTGGCCGTCTGGTCGGGTCACGTGGCCATGTACATCGGCAACGGACAGATGGTCGAAGCCGGCGACCCGGTGCAGGTGTCGCCGGTGCGAACCACCAATCTGGACCAGACATTCGAGGGCTTCTACCGGCCTCGGTGAGCAGCCCACCCACACCGTCGGCACGCGTTCGCGCTGTGGCACAAATCGTTCACTCGAAGGTGGCGGGGTCGCCCATCGTGCTCACAGTTTCGGCGACTAGGCTGTGTGCTCATGGCCGGAGACATCGTCCCCATCGAGCTCGGACTCACCGACGGAAACAGCTTCACCCTCTGGGCGCCCCGCTGGCGGGAAGGCGACGACGAGTGGGAGGCGTTCCTCGGTCTCGACGAGGACCTCTACGTCTTTCCCGGCGTCGCCGAGCTGGTGGCGTTCATCCGCAACGACGACGAGAACGACCTCGCCGAGCATCCGGCCTGGTCGACCGTCGCGCGGCTGCAGGCCGACGAACTCGTCCCCGATGACCGGCACACCTACGATCTTGTGGGCGTTCCGGAACTCGCCGCCGAGGACCCCAGTCCCGAGGTCATCGCCGAACTCGAGGACGCGCTGGAGATCGTGCGCATCCTCGGCGAGGTCTGCGAACTCATCACCATCACCAAGTTCTTCAACGGCAATCCCATCCTCGGTGCCGTCACCACCGGAACGCGCAACTTCGACGGCCGTGACGGCGTGGACCTCTGGGTCCGTATCGGCCGGCTGATCGCCAAACACTGGGACGACGTGCTCGACGCGATCGACGGCGTCATCTCCACCCCCGACGTGGATGCCGACGCGGTGGCCGCGGCCGAGGCCGAACTCGAGGCAGCGGCGTCGGCGGAGGACGAGGACGAGCCCGAGGACGACGACATCGATCTCGTCGGCGCCACCGCCGAAGACGCAGAAGACGATTCGGACAACGACGCCGAGGACGAACTCGACGAGGACGAGGACGAGGACGACGACGCCGAGGACGATCAGGACGACGTCGATGACGACGACTTCTGGGCGGTGGTCGGCATCGACCCGATCCGCATCGTGACCGGCACCGGCGAATACCTCTCGCTGCGTTGCTATCTCGGCGACGACCCGGTCTTCCTCGGTTCGCGCGGCAAGATCTTCGTCTTCGCCTCACCGCGGACGCTGTCGAAGTTCCTCGCCGAGAACAACGATCACGACCTCACCGACGTATCGACGTTCGACGAGGTGCGCACCGCCGCCACCGACGGGTCGCTGGAGTTCGACGTGATCGACGACAACGTGTACGTGCTTCCGGGTCTCACCGAGGACATCGTCGACGGCCCGCGCCGCATCGATCGCAACCAGCTCGATCTGGCTGTCGAATTGTTCACCGACGCAGCCGATTACGCCGACGACGACTCGGTCAACGAAGCGCTAGGCACCACCACGCCGCTGGGCTGGTTCGTCGACTACGCGGTCAATCCCGACCCCAAACGGCTGGCCCCGAGCCCGCCGTTCGACAACGAGGCCGAGGCATGGCGTGCCCTCGAGCACGAGTTCGAAGACCGGCTGGTCATCAAGCGCTGAGAGACCTTGACGCTCGAGAGACCGTAACCTCGAGAGCGTGAGAGCTCGAAAGCCCTAGAGCCACAAAGAAATCGGGCCGAGGAAGATCCTCGGCCCGATTTCTTGTCGCTACCCTGCGGTCAGGGCGCGGCGTTCGACGCCCCTACGGCCTCGGCGTCGGCAGCACTGTGTCCGCGGCCCATGTACTTCTCGTCGTGCAAGCGTTGCACCAGATGCGGGTAGTGCAGCTCGAACGCCGGCCGCTCGGACCGGATGCGCGGCAACTCGGTGAAGTTGTGCCGCGGCGGCGGGCAACTGGTGGCCCACTCCAGCGAGTTGCCGAAGCCCCACGGGTCGTCCACGGTCACCACCTCGCCGTACCGATAGCTCTTGAACACGTTCCAGAAGAAGAAGATCGACGAGAGTCCGAGGATGAACGACCCGGCCGTGGAGATCTCGTTGAGGGTGGTGAATCCGTCCGACGGCAGGTAATCGGCGTAACGACGCGGCATGCCCTCATTGCCCAGCCAGTGCTGCACCAGGAAGGTCACCTGAAAGCCGATGAACGTGGTCCAGAAGTGCCACTTGCCCAGCCGCTCGTCCATCATGCGTCCGGTCATCTTGGGGAACCAGAAGTAGATGCCGCCGAACGCGGCGAACACCACCACGCCGAACAGCGTGTAGTGGAAGTGGGCCACCACGAAATAGGTGTCGGAGATGTGGAAGTCCAGCGGCGGACTGGCCAGCAGCACACCGGTCAGGCCACCGAGCAGGAACGTGACGATGAAGCCGACAGCGAAGAGCATCGGCGTCTCGAACGTCATGTGCCCCTTCCACATCGTGCCTATCCAGTTGAAGAACTTCACGCCGGTGGGCACCGCGATCAGGAAGGTCATGAAGGCGAAGAAGGGCAGCAGCACTGCGCCGGTGACATACATGTGGTGCGCCCAGACGGCGATCGAGAGCGCCGCGATCCCCAGCGTCGCGTACACCATGCCGGAATACCCGAAGAGCGGTTTGCGGCTGAACACCGGGATGATCTCGGTGATGATGCCGAAGAACGGCAGCGCCAGGACGTACACCTCGGGGTGACCGAAGAACCAGAACAGGTGCTGCCACATGATCACGCCGCCGTTGGCGGGATCGAACAGATGCGCACCGAACTGCCGGTCCACCTCGACGCCGAGGGCCGCGGCCGCGAGCAGCGGGAAGATCAACAGCACCAGCAGGCTGGTCACCAGCATGTTCCACGTGAAGATCGGCATCCGGAACATCGTCATGCCGGGGGCACGCAGGCAGATCACCGTGGTGATGAAGTTGACCGAGGCCAGGATGCTGCCGAGACCACCGACGACGACACCCATGAACCACAGGTCCCCGCCGACACCCGGCGAATGCACGGCGTCGGTCAGCGGGGTGTAGGCGGTCCAGCCGAAGTCCGCGGCGCCGCCGGGGGTCAGGAAGCCCGCGGCAACGGTGAGCCCGCCGAACAGGTAGAGCCAGTAGCCGAAGGCATTGAGGCGCGGGAACGCGACGTCGGGGGCACCGATCTGCAGTGGCAGCAGGAAGTTGGCCATCCCGAACGACAACGGCATCGCGAACAGCAGCAGCATGATGCTGCCGTGGATGGTGAAGAGCTGGTTGAACTGTTCGGTGGAGAGGAACTGCATTCCCGGGTGCGCGAGTTCGGCGCGCATCAGCAGCGCCATCAGGCCGCCGATCACGAAGAACACGAACGACGTGACGATGTACATGATCCCGATGAACTTGTGATCCGTCGTCATCATGATCTTGTAGATCAGGGTGCCCTTCATCCCCCAGGTCGGCGGATACGGGCGCGTCGCCGCGGGAACGTCTGCTACCCCAACCGAACTCGCGGGGCGGGCGATGGGCTGGTCAATGGCCACGAACGGGCTCCCCTCAGGCGCTGACAAGTACCCCACACAGGTGGGCATCGTCCAGACTTCCAGTGCGCGGGGGGTCGAGCGTGTGGACAAGGTCCCTCCCGATATGGGACCAAATACCCCATTCAGCCGATGAGGACCGCGAATCCCGGCTTGATGACGTCGTCGATGAAGGCCAGGCGCTCGTCGAAGTGGATGAAGGCCGACTTCATGGCGTTGACCGTGAAGCGTTCCAGGTCGGTCCAGCCGTAGCCGAACTGCTGTGCGAGGCGGTAGAACTCCTTGCTCATCGTGGTGTCGCTCATCAGCCGGTTGTCGGTGTTCACCGTCACCCGGAAGCGCAGTCGTGCGAGCACGTTGAACGGATGCTCGGCGATCGACGGGACCGCGCCGGTCTGCACGTTCGAGCTGGGACACAGCTCCAACGGAATCCGCTTGTCGCGCACCGCGTTGGCGATCTCACCGAGGCGCGCACCGTCGAACGAGTGCGCGGCGGGGTCCACCCCCGCCGGGAGTTCGATGTCGTCGATCACCCGCACGCCGTGGCCGAGCCGGTCGGTACCGCAGAACCCGATCGCCTCGTGGATCGACGGCAGACCGAATGCCTCACCGGCGTGGATGGTGAACGGCGCGCTGTGTGCCCGCATGTATTCGAACGCGTCGAGATGCCGGGTGGGTGGGTGACCCGCCTCGGCGCCGGCGATGTCGAATCCCACCACCCCGCGATGGCGGTATCGCACGGCGAGTTCGGCGATCTCACGCGACCGGGCGGCGTGGCGCATCGCGGTCACCAGGCACCGCACGGTGATCGACCGTCCGCCTGCCGCGGCCACCGACTCGCCCTCGGCGAATCCGCGCAGCACCGCCTCCACCACCTCGTCGAGGGTCAGCCCGTGTTCGAGGTGCTGCTCGGGGGCATAGCGCACCTCGGCGTACACCACACCGTCGGCGGCGAGATCCTCAACGCATTCGCGGGCCACCCGTTCGAGGGCGGGCACCGTCTGCATCACCGCGACGGTGTGCGCGAAGGTCTCCAGATAGCGCTCCAGCGATCCGCTGTCGGCGGCGTCGCGGAACCAGCGGGCCAACGCGTCGGCGTCGTCGGCGGGCAGTCCCTCGTAGCCGGTCTCGTGGGCGAGTTCCAGCACGGTCGACGGACGTAATCCCCCGTCGAGGTGATCGTGGAGCAGCACCTTGGGGGCCAGCGCGATGGTGGGCATGTCGAGGGGGCGCGGATCGGCGTGGACGGTCACCTGATCGAACCTAGCCGTCCGACGCGATCCGATCGAGCACCAACGGCCGCGTGGGGACCTCGTCCGGCCCGATGACCACTGCGTCGGCCAAGGCCGCGCGCGCCGCCGCGAACCGTTCCGGGGTGCGGGTGTGCAGGGTGAACAGCGGCGCGCCCGCGACGATCCGGTCGCCGGGGCGCGCATGCCACGTCACGCCCGCCTCGGCCTGCACCGATTCACCGGGCCGCGCCCGCCCGGCACCCAGCCGCCAGGCGGCGTCGCCGACCGCGCGCGCGTCGATCCGCGCCACGATGCCCCCCGCGGGAGCGGGCAGCACCTCGTGCTCCGGCGCGCTCGGCAACGGCGCATCGGGGTCGCCGCCCTGGGCGGCGATCATCGCGCGCCAGCAATCCATCGCCCGCCCGTCGGCCAGATGGGCCGCCGGGTCCGCATCGACGACGCCGGCCGCGTCGAGCATCTCGCGCGCGAGCGCCAGAGTCAGCGCGACGACGTCGGCCGGGCCGCCGCCGCCGAGTACCTCCACCGACTCGGCCACCTCGACCGCGTTGCCCGCCGTGTAGCCCAGCGGAGCGTCCATGTCGGTGAGCAGGGCACTGGTGCGCACCCCGGCGTCGGCACCCAGCGCCACCATGGTGGCCGCCAGTTCGCGGGCCAGCGTCTCGTCGGGCAGGAAGGCACCCGAACCCACCTTGACGTCGAGCACCAGCGCGCCGGTGCCCTCGGCGATCTTCTTGCTCATGATCGAACTCGCGATGAGTGGTACCGACTCGACCGTGCCGGTGACATCCCGCAGCGCGTAGAGCTTGCGGTCGGCGGGGGCGAGGTCGCCACCGGCGGCACAGATCACCGCGCCCACCCGCTCGAGTTGGGCCACCATCGCCGCCACGGGGATCTCCGCGCGCCATCCCGGGATCGACTCCAGCTTGTCCAGCGTTCCGCCGGTGTGCCCGAGTCCGCGCCCCGACAACTGCGGTACCGCGACACCGAACGACGCGACCAGCGGCGCGAGCGGCAGCGTGATCTTGTCGCCGACGCCGCCGGTGGAGTGTTTGTCCACGGTGCGCAGGTCGTGTCCGTCCCGCCGCAGGCCGGTGAAGTCCATCCGCTCGCCGCTGTCGATCATCGCCCGCGTCCAGGTGCGGATCTCGCGGCGGTCCATGCCGCGCAGCACCACCGCCATCAGCAGCGCCGACATCTGCTCGTCGGCCACCTCGCCCCGCGTGTAGGAATCGATCATCCATTCGATCTGCCGGTCGGTCAGCGTCCCGCCGTCGCGTTTGGTGGCGATCACGCCCACGGCGTGCGGATCGTCGGCACCCGTGTGCGGCCCGGTGCTCGCACTCACCGACGCACCGCGTCGAGGTCGTCGGGACCGAAGGCGTCGGGCAGCAGGCTCTCCAGCGTCCGGGGGCCGTCGCGGTGGTCCACCAGCATCGCTGCACCGCCGTGCTCGAAGAGCACCTGACGGCAGCGGCCGCACGGCATCAGCACGGCCCCCCGCGCGTCGCAGACGCTGATGGCCGCCGGCTTACCGGCGCCCGACGCGATCAACTGCGCGACGAGCGCCACCTCGGCGCAGATGCCGAGCCCATATGAGACATTCTCCACATTGCATCCGACGACGAATTGTCCCGTCGTGGTGACGGCGGCGGCCCCGACGGGATAGCCCGAATACGGTGCGTAGGCATTCGGAATCATCTGTTTTGCCTTGTCCCGCAACAATTTCCAGTCCACCTCTGCGGTCACGCAGCTCTCCCGTCGTCTCGCCCGATGACACGTGGATACCACTCCACACCCCATCGGGACAGTGGTTAGGCAAACCTAAGTCGGATTGTCTTGTGGCCCAAATCTGTTCGGGCAATTCAACGATGCCCTCAGCATAGGTTTAAAGTCTGTTGGATATGGGTCAAAGGTCACGCCGGGCCCGTCCGGCTGGCCGCGTCCATCGACGATGTTGGAGGCCAATTTCCCGATGAGTTCCGAGACCGAGGTCGCACCGGAGCCGGTGCGTAAGCGTTCCCTCTACCGCGGTGATCCAGGTATGTGGTCATGGG
Organism: Gordonia sp. NPDC003425; assembly: GCF_053588635.1. Classification (NCBI taxonomy): domain Bacteria; kingdom Bacillati; phylum Actinomycetota; class Actinomycetes; order Mycobacteriales; family Gordoniaceae; genus Gordonia; species Gordonia sp. NPDC003425. Next base: position 181,473 of record NZ_JBSFQI010000003.1, read on the forward strand.
TGCTGCATCGCATCACCGGCGTGACGATCTTCTTCTTCTTGTTCGTGCACGTGCTCGACACGGCGGTCATCCGGATCGATCCGAACAAGTACTCGGAGATCATCGAGACCTACAAGACCCCCATCATCGGCCTGATGGAGATCGCGCTGGTCGCCTGCGTGCTCTATCACGCCTTCAACGGTGTCCGCATCATCCTGGTGGACTTCTGGTCGAAGGGACCGAAGTACCAGCGTCAGATGCTGTGGGTGATCATCGGGCTGTTCGTCGTCGTGTTCGGCGCCGCGGCAATCCGGCTCCTGCAGATCCTGATCGACTCACTCTAGGAGAACCTCGATGACGACTTCCTCCTCGACACCGCACATCGCCAAGACGCTGGGTACCCAGCACGACCGGCCCGCGAGCCTCGACAACCCGCGGTCACCGCGCAAGCCCCGCGGCGGCAACTTCGAGAAGTGGGCATGGCTGTTCATGCGCTTCTCCGGTCTCGCCCTGATCATCCTGACCATCGGCCACATGTTCATCATGCTGGCCTGGGACAACGGTGTGCACCGCATCGACGCCTCCTTCGTCGCCGCACGCTGGCGTGAACCGTTCTGGCAGATCTGGGATCTGCTGATGCTGTGGCTGGCCCAGCTCCACGGCGGCAACGGTGTCCGCACGGTGATCGCCGACTACTCCCGCAAGGACACCACCCGCTTCTGGCTCAACGTGCTCCTGGGCATCTCGATGATCCTCGTCCTGACCCTGGGCACGTACGCGCTGCTGACCTTCGACGCGAACAGCGTCAGCTAAGGAGACCAACACCGATGCAGGAACACCGCTACGACGTCGTCATCGTCGGGGCAGGCGGCGCAGGCATGCGCGCCGCGATCGAGTCGGCGCCCCGCGCCCGTACCGCCGTACTCACCAAGCTCTATCCCACCCGCAGCCACACCGGCGCGGCGCAGGGCGGCATGTGCGCCGCGCTGGCCAACGTCGAGGAGGACAACTGGGAGTGGCACACCTTCGACACGGTGAAGGGCGGCGACTACCTCGCCGACCAGGACGCGGTGGAGATCATGGCCAAGGAGGCCATCGACGCCGTCCTCGACCTCGAGAAGATGGGCCTGCCGTTCAACCGCACCCCCGAGGGCAAGATCGACCAGCGCCGGTTCGGCGGTCACACCCGCGACCACGGCAAGTCGCCGGTGCGTCGCGCCTGCTACGCGGCCGACCGTACCGGGCACATGATCCTGCAGACGCTCTATCAGAACTGCGTCAAGCACGACGTCGAGTTCTTCAACGAGTACTACGCACTGGACCTGTGCCTGTCGGAGAACGCCGACGGTGAGCCCGTCGCGACCGGCATCGTCGCCTACGAGCTGGCCACCGGCGAACTGCACGTGTTCCATGCCAAGTCGATCATCTTCGCCACCGGCGGATCGGGCCGGATGTACAAGACCACGTCCAACGCCCACACCCTCACCGGCGACGGCGTGGGAATCGTGTTCCGCAAGGGACTGCCGGTGGAGGACATGGAATTCCACCAGTTCCATCCCACCGGTCTGGCCGGGCTCGGCATCCTGATCTCCGAGGCGGTGCGCGGCGAGGGCGGCATCCTGCGCAATGCCGAGGGCGAGCGGTTCATGGAGCGATACGCCCCCACCATCAAGGACCTCGCGCCACGCGACATCGTGGCCCGGTCGATGGTGCTCGAGGTGCTCGAGGGCCGCGGCGCCGGACCCAACAAGGATTACGTCTACATCGACGTGACCCACCTCGGCGAGGACGTCCTCAACGAGAAGCTGCCCGACATCACCGAGTTCTCCCGCACCTACCTCGGTGTGGACCCGGTGACCGAGTGGGTGCCGGTCTACCCCACCTGCCACTACCTGATGGGCGGCATCCCCACCAACGTCGAGGGCCAGGTGTTGCGCAGCAACAACAACGACGACATCGTGCACGGTCTCTACGCAGCCGGCGAGTGCGCCTGCGTGTCGGTGCACGGCGCCAACCGGCTCGGCACCAACTCGCTGCTCGACATCAACGTGTTCGGCCGTCGCGCGGGCATCGCGGCCGCCGAGTACGCCAACGCACACGAGTTCACCGATCTGCCCGAAGAGCCCACCGCGATGGTCGACGGATGGCTCCAAACGATCCTGTCCGAGCGTGGCCACGAGCGCGTCGCCGACATCCGCACCGAACTGCAGGCGTCGATGGACAACAACGCGTCGGTGTTCCGCACCGAGGAGACCCTCAAGCAGGCGCTCACCGACATCCACACCCTCAAGGAGCGCTACGAGCACATCCGCGTGCACGACAAGGGCACGCGCTTCAACTCGGATCTGCTCGAGGCCATCGAACTCGGCTTCCTGCTCGAGCTCGCCGAGGTCACCGTGGTGGGCGCGCTCAACCGCAAGGAGTCGCGCGGCGGTCACGCCCGCGAGGACTACCCCGACCGCGACGACGTGAACTACATGCGTCACACGATCGCCTACAAGAAGGGTGATGCGCTCCTGTCCGACATCGAGCTCGACTGGAAGCCCATCATCCAGACCCGCTACGAGCCGATGGAGCGCAAGTACTGATGACCGTCACGCTGGAGAACAATCCGACGCCGTCGTCCGACGAGCCGCCGCTGCCACCGGTGCCCGACGAGGCGACGATGGTGACGCTGAAGATCTACCGGTTCAACCCGGAGAATCCCGACGCGCAGGGCTTCGAGAGCTTCCGGGTGCCGGCGCTGCCGACCGATCGCCTGCTGAACCTCCTGCTCTACGTGAAGGGCTACCTCGACGGCACCCTGACCTTCCGGCGCAGTTGCGCGCACGGCGTCTGCGGTTCGGACGCCATGCGGATCAACGGAGTCAACCGGCTGGCCTGCAAGATCCTGATGAAGGACTTCCTGCCCAAGGACAAGTCCAAGAGCATCACCATCACCATCGAGCCCATCAAGGGCCTGCCGGTGGAGAAGGATCTGGTGGTGGACATGGAGCCGTTCTTCGACGCCTACCGGGCGATCAAGCCGTTCCTGATCACCTCGGGCAACGAGCCCACCCGTGAGCGCATCCAGAGTCAGACCGACCGCGCCCGTTTCGACGACACCACCAAGTGCATCCTGTGTGCCTGCTGCACCACCAGTTGCCCGGTGTTCTGGAACGAGGGCAGCTACTTCGGTCCGGCGGCCATCGTCAACGCCCACCGGTTCATCTTCGACAGCCGAGACGAGGGCGCCCTGGAGCGGATGGACATCCTCAACGACTCCGACGGCGTGTGGCGGTGCCGCACCACCTTCAACTGCACCGATGCCTGCCCGCGTGGAATCCAGGTGACCCAGGCCATCCAAGAGGTGAAGCGCGCACTGCTGTTCTCGCGCTGACCACAAACCTTCTCTGCAGCCCGACTCGAGCCCGCAACCCCGTCCGGGGTGGCGGGCTCGAGTCGTGGAAGGACCGTCGGGAGAAGAGTTCGCGGTCGATCGCCACGGCCGATCGGTGCGCCACGGACCCGCCACCGAACAACGCAATTCGCGACAAATCGGTCCAATTCCTACAAATTCCGTTACTGCTGCGCGAAAACTCTGCGAAAACCGTAGTCTCTCCACAGAATTAGCGGTCGGGCCCGCATCGTCGCCGGGCCGCGGAGGGAGTTCCCGTGAGCGACAACACCACTGTTCCACCCACATCGATGTCATCGGTGGAGAGCAAGGGCCTCAAGGACGGCGCCCTGGGACTCGTCGGATCGATCGTGGTGGGAATGGCCTCCACCGCACCCGCCTACAGTCTGGCCGCCACGCTCGGACTCATCGTGGCCAGTGGCGGCTCACTGCTGGCCGGTGTCAAGGCACCGGCGATCGTGTTGATCGCGTTCATCCCGATGTATCTCATCGCGGTCGCCTATCAGGAACTCAACAAAGCCGAACCGGATTGCGGAACCACGTTCACGTGGGCGTCGCGAGCATTCGGCCCCATCGTCGGCTGGCTCGGCGGCTGGGGAATCATCGCCGCCGACGTCATCGTGATGGCGAACCTCGCGCAGATCGCCGGCGCGTATTCGTTCACATTCGTCGGTGACCTCGGCTGGCATTCGGTGGCCGATCTCGCAGACAACACCGTGTGGGCCACCGTCGCGGGCATCATCTGGATCGCGCTGATGACCTGGATCTGCTACCGAGGCATCGAGGTGTCGGCACGGCTGCAGTACGGACTGCTCTCCTTCGAGGTGATCGTGCTCGTGGTGCTCTCCGTCGTCGCCCTGATCAAGGTGTACTCGCACCACGCCCTGCCCTACTCGATCACGCCGTCGCTGTCGTGGTTCTGGCCCAGCGGTATGGACTTTTCCAGTGTCATCGCACCGGCCCTCCTGACCGCCATCTTCATCTACTGGGGCTGGGACACCGCGGTTGCGTGCAACGAGGAATCCGACGATCCCGGAAAGACGCCGGGACGTGCCGCCGTCATCTCCACCGTGTTGCTCCTGGCGACCTACGCGATCGTTACGGTCGCGGCGATCGCCTTCGCCGGGGTCGGAACCACGGGGGACGGCCTCGGCAACCCCGACAACTCCGACGACGTCTTCCGCGCGATCGGACCGGACCTGTTCGGCGACAGCTTCCTCGGCCACATCGGGTTGCTGCTCCTCTCGGCGTCGATCCTGACATCCGCGTCGGCATCAACCCAGACGACGATCCTCCCGACGGCCCGCACCACACTGTCGATGGGTGTCTACAAGGCGATCCCGACCTCGTTCGCCAAGATCCATCCCCGGTTCCTCACCCCCACCGTCTCGACGATCGTCATGGGCGTGGTGTCGGTGGTGTTCTACCTGTTGTTCACGGTGATCAGCACCAATCTCCTCACCGCGCTGATCGGTTCGGTGGGTCTGATGATCGCGTTCTACTACGGCCTCACCGGATTCGCGTGCGTGTGGTTCTACCGCAAGACACTCACCCGCTCGACGCGCGACTTCGTCATGCGTGGCGTGCTGCCGGGTCTCGGTGGCATCGTGCTGGTCGTCGTCTTCGTCTACGGACTCATCCAGTACGCCAAGCCCTCGTGGCTCACCGACGACAACGGCAACAATGTCACGATCCTCGGGATCGGTGCCGTGGCCGTCGTGGGGATCGGCGCCCTGCTGCTCGGTGTGGTGGTGATGATCGTGTGGTGGGTGATGAAGCCGGACTACTTCCGGGGCGAGACCCTTCCGCGCCGAAGCCACGATCTGCTGCTCGAACCCGCCTACGGATCGGAGGCCAAGTTCGGATTGCCCGACTCGGGGCTGATGCCCACCGTGATCGCCCCGGATCTGTCGAACCTGCCGCCGCACCATGTCGCGGTGGAAGCCGAGACCGGCGACGAGTTCGCCGACGACGACACTCCGCGCCCACCTGCCTGAGCTGCAATGCTCGCTCTTTCCGACATATCCGGCGAGGACTACTCCGCCTGGTTAGCCTTATCCCCATCATGTCCTCATGAGTGGGAGATCACCATGCCACAAAGCGTCCACGCCGAGATCCAGGCAGGCGAAAAGGGTTTGCGAGCGGGGTCGATCGGCCTGCTCGGCAACGTCATCATCGGGCTGTCGGCGGTGGCGCCGGCCTACAGTCTCGCCGCCACCCTCGGCTACGTGGTGGTGGCCGTCCACAGCAAGGCGCCGGCCATGTTCGTCGTCGCCTTCATCCCGATGCTGCTGGTCGCGTTCGCTTACCGGGAACTGTCCCGCGACACACCCGACTGTGGCACCACGTTCACGTGGGGCACCAAGGCTTTCGGCCCCTGGATCGGGTGGATCGGCGGCTGGGGTCTTGCCGTCTCGGCGATCATCGTCCTGGCCAACGTCGCCGAGATCGCCGCGGTCTACCTGTTCAGGTTCCTGCACCTCGACTCACTCGCCGAAAGTTCCTGGGCGAAGGTGACACTGGGCTGCTTCTTCATCGTGGTGATGACCTACGTCAGCATCCGCGGCATCGTGATCAGCGAACGCATGCAGTCGGTGCTGATGTTCATCCAGTTCGGCATCCTCATCCTGGCCAGCGTCATCGCGTTGGTGAAGGTGGTCACCGACCATGCCGGACCGCAGGCGATCACCCCCGAACTCGGGTGGCTGTGGCCGGGGGGCTTGAGCCAGTCGGAGATCGCGGCCGCGGTGATCCTGTGCATCTTCATCTACTGGGGCTGGGACGCCTGTCTGGCGGTCGGCGAGGAAACCAAGGACCCGGAGAAGACCCCGGGCCGCGCCGCCGTGATCACCTGCCTCATCCTGGTGGCCACCTACGTGCTCGTGGCCTACGCGGTGGAGGCATTCGCCGGATTCGGCACCACCGGGATCGGCCTGAACAACCCCGACAACGCCGACGACGTCCTGACCATTCTCGGCGACCCCGTGGCAGGTCCGGTAATGGCCTCGGCATTGCTTCTGGTCGTGTGCATCTCGGCGTTGTCGTCCACCCAGTCGACGATCCTCCCCACCGCCCGCGGCACGCTGTCGATGGCCGTGTACAAGGCACTGCCCGCTCGCTTCGGGGTCGTCCATCCCCGCTACATGACCCCGGCCTTCGGCACCGCGGTGATGGGTGTGTCGGCGCTGGTGTTCTATCTCGTGCTCTCGATCGCCAGCCAGAACACCCTCGCCGATTCCATCGCCTCGCTGGGTCTCGCGGTGGCCTTCTACTACGGCATCACCGCGTTCTCCTGCGTGTGGTACTTCCGCCGCACCCTGTTCGACTCGGCGCGAAACTTCTTCATGCGCGGCCTGTTTCCCCTCCTCGGCGGCATCGCCATGGCGTGGGCGTTCATCAAGAGCGCCATCGACATGATCGCGCCCGACTACGGTTCCACCTCGGTCGGCGGCATCGGCGGTGTCTTCATCCTCGGTGTGGGCATGCTGGTGCTCGGCATCCCGCTGATGCTGGCATGCTTTGCCAACGACCGTGAGTTCTTCCAAGGCAAGACACTCAACGCGAACACCGAAGTGAAGGTGCCCGATGTCTACTGATAATCCCGCTACTGATAATCCAGCTACTGATAATGCCGCTACTGATAATCCCGCTACTGGGAATCCCTATCGCCTCGCCGTCGGCTACATCAACACCCCGTCGGGCAAGGACGGCGTCGCCTTCGCGGCCGCACTCGCGGCGGTGACCGGTGCGGCCATCGACCTGATCTGCGTCCTGCATCCCGTGCCGTACGACGGCAATCCCGGGGTCGGCGGCTATATGGAACGCGTCGAGAACCAGGCCGCCGAGTGGCTCGCCGAAGGAGCGGCCCTCATCCCGGACGGCATCGAGACCCGTGCGGTGGTCACCGTGAACGACTCGTTCACCGCGGGACTCATCGAGATCGCCAGGCAGTCCGGCGCGGCGATGATCGTGGTCGGCGGGGCCACCGACGGTCTCATCCGCCGCCACCGCCTCGGCACGGTCAGCACCGAACTGCTGCATTCCTCCCCACTTCCGGTGGCGCTGGCTCCCCGGGGGTACGTCGAGCGCAGACGCGTCAAGATCGACATGCTCACGGTCGCGGTCCCGGCGACCGACTCGGGGTCGAGCCCGCTGCCCTTCTCCCTGGGACTGGCCGAACTGGCCTCGATCGACATCCGGCTTCTCTCCCTTGTGTCCCTTGACCTTCCGTTCGCCGACGAGTCGAGTCTCGAGGCACGCAAACAGCAGGTCGCGGTCGCGCAGAAGCTGCTCGAGGACACTCGTGCATCGGTCGATCTGGACATCGACGTGGAAGTCCTCGTCGCCGACGGCGACACGCTCGACGAGGCCCTCGACAACCTGCCGTGGGACGACAACGACATCGTCGCCGTGGGTTCCGGCCGTCTCGGCGCCGACGACCGCGTCTTCCTCGGCACCACCGCCGCCCGCATCCTGCGGTGGACCACGGCGCCGGTGATCGTGGTACCGCGGGACGCCACGCCGTGACGCCCCTGCGGATTCTCGAACTGCGCCACGCGGAACCCGAATCGCCCGGCAGCTACACCGATTCGCTGGTGAGACACGGCGGGATCACCACGGTTCGGGTTTGGCAGGAGCCGCTGCCCGCCGATCCGGCCGCCTTCGACGCCATCGTGGTGATGGGCGGCGGCATGGGTGTTAACGATGCCGACACGATCGCCTGGATCGGCGACGAGATCGGCTTCTTGCGCCGCGCGGTGGAGGCAAAGGTGCCCATCTGGGGTGTGTGCCTGGGCTCTCAGTTGCTGGCCGCCGCACTCGGCGCCGAGGTGACCACCGGTCCCGTCGGCGAGGTGGGTGTCTGTGAGGTCACCTGGAACGAGGCGGGCCGCGCCGACCCGGTCTGGACCGGTCTCTCGCCCACCACGTTTCCGGTGATGCAGTGGCACTTCGACACGTTCGCGCTGCCCGACGGAGCCACCCTGCTCGCGTCGTCGGATCGCTACCCACACCAGGTGTTCCGTCACGGCAACAGCTACGGGGTGCAGTTTCACCTCGAGGTGGACACGCCGTTGCTCGACGCGTGGCTGGCCGTGCCGCACTACCGCACCGAACTCGAGAACGCGCTCGGCGTCGACGGCCCCGACCGCGTGAGCGCCGACATCGCGCGGGTGCAGACCACCACCGCCGCCATGGCCACCACCGCGATGACGCGCTGGCTCGCCCGAGCCGCACACTGAGAACGGCCGCGGCCTCAGCTGTCGAAGCCGAGCCCCACCTTGTCCATCACGGTGAGCCACGCACCGCGTTTGCCGTTACGGCGTTCGCTGCGGGCGATCTGATGGCGGGTGACGTTGATCCCGAACCAGCGCAACGGCTCCGGCGGAAACGGTAGGGGCTTGCTGCGCACCATGTCGAGTTCGGTGCGTTCGGTGATCCGTCCGTCCACCAGATCGAGTGCGGTGGCCGCGGCGAAATGCGACGCTCCCACCCCGAGTCCGGTGAATCCCACCGCGGTCACCACCCGGCCACCGTGCGAGCGGTCCCAGAACGCACAGAAGCGCGAACACGTGTCGATCGCCCCGCCCCACGCGTGGCTCGCGGTGATTCCCTCGAGCTGCGGGAACATCTGCAGCAGCTGCTCGGCGAGGAGCGCGAACTCCTGCGGCTCCTGCTGATGACGTGGCGAGTCACCGGAACCGTAGTGGTACAACGCATCCCAGCCACCGAACAGAATCCGGTTGTCGGCGGTGAGCCGGAAGTAGTGGAACCGCGGGCCGCAATCGGCCAGTCCCTCGCGGCCGGCCCAGCCGATCGATTCCAGTTGCGCGTCGGTGAGCGGTTCGGTGACGATGGCGTAGTCCCACACCGGCACCGTGTAGAGCCGTAGGCGCCGCACGAGTGAGGGACTCGCCGACGTCGCGAGCACCACCCGATCGGCGATCACCGCGCCGAATCCGGTGTCGGCGCGCACCCGGCCGCGGTCGGTCCGTACACCGGTGACCTCGGTGCGTTCGTAGATCCGCACCCCGAGCCGTTGTGCCGCATCGGCCAATCCCCAGGCGAGTTTCGCGGGGTCGAGCATCACCACGTCCGGATCGAAGAGCGCCGACTGCACCATCGGCGAGTCCACCCGCTCGCGCGCCTGCTCCTTCGGCAGCAGCACCAGCTGCTCGCCGAGCAACGCCGCCGCCGAGGACATCTCGGCCAGTTCCTCGGTCTGCCAGTCGAAGTTGGCGATGTCGAGTTCGCCGGTGCGTTCGGCGTCGGCCGAGATGCCCAGCCGGCGGATCGCCTTCTCGATCTCGTCGAGGGTGTCGCGGCCCATCCGCAGCAGTTCGGGCAGTTCGTCGGCGAAACGCGCCTGCCCGTTGCCCAGACCGTGGGTCAGGCTCGCCGAACAGAAGCCGCCGTTGCGCCCGGAAGCGTGTTCGGCGATGCGGTCGCGTTCCACGAGCACGATGCTTCGCCCCGGATCGCGCTCGGCGGCCTGCACCGCGGCCCACAATCCGGTGAATCCGCCGCCGACCACCAGCAGATCGGCCGTCACCTCGCCGGTCAGCCGGGGCCGCGGCGCGGGCCGCTCCGGCCGGTCGAGCCAATACGACTCGGGTGCGGCGTCGGCGACCATCGCGATCCCGCGCGCGGTCGGCTCGGCTGCCCAACTCGCGGTCATTGCTCCACCTTCTGTTCGATAGCACTGTTGTCCGCGAAAACCGTCCGGTGCCAGGGCTTTGCGGCCACCGCGGTGATGTCGCTCATGACGTGTTTGATGGCGAGGTACTCGTCGAGGGAGTAGGTGGACATGTCCTTGCCGAAGCCGGATGCGCCGACTCCCCCATGTGGCATCTCGCTGACGATCGGGATGTGGTCGTTGATCCAGACGCACCCGGCGTGGATCTCGCGTCCGGCGAGCTGCGCCCGGTACACATCGCGGGTCCACGCCGATGCCGCGAGTCCGTAGACGGTGTCGTTGGCACGCCGGATCGCGTCGGCGTCGTCGGCGAAGGAACTCACCGTCAGCACCGGCCCGAACACCTCGTCCCGGTAGATCTCCGAGCGTTCGTCGACGTCGGCGATCAGAGTGGGCGGATAGAAGCATCCCGGACCGTCGGGGACTCGCCCGCCGGTGACCACCCGGCCGCCTTCGCCCGGGGCTCGCGCCACCATCGCGGCCACTTTGTCGCGATGTGCGTGCGAGATCAGCGATCCCATGTCGGTGGCCGGATCGCGCGGATCGCCCACCCGCACCGACGCCATGAGATCGGCGACGCCGGAGACGAATTCGTCGTAGTGCTCGCGTGCCACGATCGCGCGGGTGGCGGCCGTGCAGTCCTGGCCCGCGTTGATCAGCGATCCGGCCACCGCCCCCTGGATCGCGGCGTCGAGATCGGCGTCGTCGAACACGACGAAGGGCGCCTTGCCGCCGAGTTCGAGTTGTACGCGCGTACCGTTCACCGCGGCCTGAGCCATCACCATCCGACCCACCGCGGTGGAGCCGGTGAAGGTCACGATGTCGACGCCCGGGTGACCGGCGATGGCCGCGCCGACCTGCGCGCCGGTGCCGACGAGGACGTTGAACACGCCGTCGGGTAGTCCGGCCTCGGTGGCCAGCTGCGCAAGGGTGAGGGTGGTCAACGGAGTGATCTCGGCGGGCTTGAGCACCACCGCACAGCCGGCGGCGAGTGCCGGGATCACCTTCCACACGGCCATCTGCAGCGGGTAATTCCACGGGGTGATCGACCCCACCACTCCCACCGGCTCACGCCGGATCGACGACGTGTGGTCGCCGGAGTATTCGGCGGCGGCCTTACCCTCCAGGTTCCGGGCCACACCGGCGAAGAACTCGATGTTGTCCTGGCTGCCGGGCACATCGAACTCGGTGGCCAGCCTGATCGCCTTGCCGGTGTGCGAAACCTCCTCGGCGGCCAGCACATCGGCGGCCTCGGCCACCAACCCGGCGAGCCTGGTCAGCACCGCAGCCCGCTCGGCCGGCGTGGCACGACCCCAATCATGTTGCGCGCGCCGAGCATTCATCACGGCCAGGTCGACGTCGCTCCCGCCGGCGAGGTTCAGGGTAGCCACCGGCAGGTCGGTGGCGGGATCGTTCACGGTGTGCGCCGCGCCGCCCCCGACATACGCAGTTCCGTCGAGCCATCCCGCCGCGATACTCGTAGTGGTGGACATGGGCTGCAATAGTACCTGCGCAACTACTGATTCACGACTTCAATGCCGAATCAAGTATCGATAACGACAGTATCTGTTGCATCTGATTGCGGATTCCGTCACGATCATGGGGTGGCCGAACCCGTTCCCCCGCATCTCGACGCGACCGCGAAGAAGATCATCGAAGAGCTTCAGTCCGATGGTCGAAGTTCGTATGCGTCGATCGGCAAGTCCGTCGGCCTGTCGGAGGCGGCGGTCCGCAACCGCGTGCAGAAGCTCAACGAAAGCGGGCTCCTGCAGATAGTGGCGGTGACCGATCCGCTGAAGCTGGGGTTTTCCCGGCAGGCGCTGATCGGCATCCGGTGTACCGGCGACACCGAGGCGCTCGCCCGCCAGCTCGCCGAACACACCGAGATCGACTACGTGGTGCTGACCGCAGGCACCTTCGACATCGTGATCGAGGTGGTCTGCGAAGACGACGACCACCTGCTGAGCATCATCAACCGAACGGTGCGCACGCATCCCGAGGTCAACGCGACCGAAACCCTCGTCTATCTCAAATTAGTGAAACAGCAATACAATTGGGGAACCCGATGACCATCACCACCTCGCCGAGTCTGCTCGGCGAACGCAGCGCCGCACACTTGTGGGGACACTTCAGCCGGCACGGCGGCGGCCTCACGCCGCCGGTCATCACCCGCGGCGAGGGCGTTCGCATCTTCGACGATCGAGGCCGCAGTTACCTCGACGGGCTGGCCGGATTGTTCGTGGTCCAGGTGGGTCACGGCCGCGAGGAGCTCGCCGACGCCGCCGCCAAGCAGGCGCGGGAACTCTCCTTCTTCCCGCTGTGGTCCTATGCCACGCCCCCGGCCATCGAACTCGCCGAACGCCTCGCCGCCTACGCCCCGGGCGACCTGAACCGGGTGTTCTTCACCACCGGCGGCGGTGAAGCCGTCGAAAGCGCGTGGAAACTGGCCAAGCAGTACTTCAAGCTCACCGGAAAGCCGTTGAAGCACAAGGTGATCTCACGTTCCATCGCCTACCACGGCACCCCGCAGGGCGCGCTGGCGATCACCGGTATTCCCGACCTGAAGAAGATGTTCGAACCGTTGACCCCGGGCGGGTTCCGCGCACCGAACACCAACATCTACCGTGCCCCGGACGAAGATCTGGCGGCAGATCCCAAGAAGTTCGGCCGATGGGCCGCCGACCGCATCGCCGAGGCGATCGAGTTCGAGGGTCCCGACACCGTCGCCGCCGTCTTCCTCGAGCCCGTCCAGAACGCCGGTGGGTGTTTCCCGCCGCCGCCCGGCTACTTCGAGCGGGTCCGCGAGATCTGCGATGAGTACGACGTTCTTCTCGTCTCCGACGAGGTGATCTGCGCGTTCGGCCGGATCGGATCGATGTTCGCCTGCGAGGACTTCGGCTACACCCCCGACATCATCACGTGCGCCAAGGGGATGACGTCGGGCTACTCCCCCATCGGTGCGATGATCGCGAGCGAGAGACTCTTCGAACCGTTCAACGACGGCATCACCACGTTCGCGCACGGCTACACGTTCGGCGGGCACCCCGTCTCCTCGGCGGTCGCCCTGGCCAACCTCGACATCTTCGAGCGCGAGGGCCTCAACGATCACGTGAAGAGCAGCGCCCCCGCGTTCCGCGCGACTCTCGAGAAGCTCCACGACCTGCCGATCGTCGGCGATGTGCGCGGCGAGGGCTTCTTCTACGGGATCGAACTCGTCAAGGACAAGGCCACCAAGGAGACCTTCTCCGAAGCCGAGTCCGAACGGATCCTGCGCGGCTTCCTGTCGACGGCGCTGTTCGACGCGGGCCTGTACTGCCGCGCCGACGATCGCGGGGACCCGGTCATCCAGCTCGCGCCGCCGCTGATCAGCGGGCAGGCCGAGTTCGACGAGATGGAACAGATCCTGCGCCACGTCCTCACCGAGGCGTACACGCTGCTCTGAGACGCCGCCATCCGCCGGTGCTAGTCTCACCAGCGGTGTACCGGCGGACCAGGATTCGATCCAGCTGGCGGCGACGAATCGGTTCCGTCGCCGCCGGGATCGTCGTCGGCGCGGGTTTGTGCTCGCCGGCTGCGGCATGGATGGATGCGCCGCCCGCGCATGCCGAGCCCGCCGCCGGCCCGATCACCACACCCTTCGCGACCCCCGACACCGACCGCTGCCCGCATCGCGTCACGCCCCCCGCCGCGGTGGACGAGTCGGAGGTCGTCGCGCCCGGATCGTCGACACCCGCGCCGCTCCCGGTGCCCAACCCCGCCGTCGGCGGCGAGGCGTTGTCGGCGTGCGGTGTCATCGCCGAGCCCGGCGCCGGCCCGATCCCGCAACGGCTGACCTCGGCGGCCTGGCTGGTGGCCGACCTCGACAGCGGGGCGGTGATCGCCGCGAAGGACCCGCATGGACGCTATCGGCCGGCGTCGACGATCAAGGTGCTGCTGGCGCTCGCCGTGCTGCGCGCGGGCATCCCGATGGACCGGGTGGTCACCGCCACACCGGAGGACTGGAGCGCCGAGGGCGACTCGTGTGGTCTGGGACCGGGCGGACACTACACCGTCCGCGACATGATGATCGGCCTGCTGATGGTGTCGGGCAACGACTGCGCGCACGTGCTCGCCCGCGAACTCGGCGGCGTCGACACGACCCTCGAGACGATGAACAGCCTGGCCCACAGCCTGCATGCGGACGACACCCGCGCGGCGAGCCCGTCGGGACTCGATGCCGCCGGAATGTCGACGTCCCCCTACGATCTGGCCCTGATCTTCCGCGCCGCGATGGCCGAACCCGCGTTTCGCGAGTTCGTCGCGATGCCCACCTACCGGTTTCCCGGATACCCCAAACGTGCCGACGTGCCCGGCGACACCGACCATCCCGCCTACATGATGCAGACGTCGAATCATCTAGTCCTCGACGGCGATCCGGGTGCGCTCGGCGGTAAGACCGGCTACACCGACGATGCATTGAAGACCTATGTGGGAGCCGTCCACCGCGACGGACGCACCGTCCTCGTTGTGCAGATGTACGGCCTGTCCACCGCCGACGACAACTACTGGACCCAAGCCCGCTCACTCGTCGACTACGGCGTGCACGCGGGCCGCGAGTACGCCGTCGGCCGGCTGGTGTCTCCGGTGGCCCCGTCCCCCGACGCCGCACCGACGACGGACGCGCCGCGTGACACCCGGGCCGCCACCCAGCGCGCCGCGGCCGGTCAGGATCAGGCCCCGAAGTGGTCGATCCGCATTCTCATCGGACTCCTGTGTGCATTGGCGGCACTCGGATCGCTCGCCGTGGGACTTCGCCTGTTCTCCCGGCGGTGAGCGCCGTCGCGGCGGGCGCCGCAGAGCACGTCGCGGTCAGCGCCGCAGCACCCAGCCCGTCGCGGCGCTGATCGCGGCACCCACTGCGAGCGCCGCTGCCACCGCTCCCGCTCGCGGTACCGGATTGACCTCGTAGCTCGGCCGCACCACGACCGGCGCCGGCGGTGCGGCCTCGTCCGGGTCGACCACCTGATATGGCTCGTTGATCGGATCGGTCGCACACCATGCGCTGGCGTAGAGGATGATCCGCGACGCCAGGTACGCGAACACCATCACACCGAGGATCGGGCCGAACGCGAGACCGGCCGGACTGCTGAGCACGGATCGAAGGTAGATGCCGCCGACGGCCTTGAGGATCTCGAAGACCACCGCGGTGACCAGTCCCGCCTTGAGCACATTGCGGAACGGGACCCCCGACAGCGGCAGCCGGTAGAGCACGAACGAGAACAGCATCCACGACGCGAACACGGCGATCACGAGCGCCACCGCACGCACCACCACGGGCGTCCAGGAGGCGTCCTCGATGTGCAGCCAGCCGAGGATCCTCACGATGAGGCTGCTGTTGGCCAACGTGGTGAGGGCGAGCGTGACCAGGAACGCGAGTCCGAGCAGGATGAAGGTGAGCAGGTCGAACACCTTGGACAGCACAGCATTTCGATTCACACGCCCGCCGTACATCTCGGTCATCGCCAGCCGGACGCCGGAGATCCAGCCGATGCCGGTGAACGCGGCACCGAGCAGACCGATCACACCGACGGTGGCGCGTGAATCGATCGCGGAGTCGATGGCCTTCTCCAGGGTGGTGCCGAGTTGACCGGGCATCGCCTTGACGATCGCGTCCTTGATGTCGTCGATCAGTTCGGGGTGATTGACCAGAACGAAGGCGGCGATCGCGAAGGCCACCATCGTGATCGGCACGATCGCGAGGATGCCGTTGAAACTGATGCTCGCGGCGTAGAGATTTCCACGTCGGTCGCCATAGCGTTCGACGGTGCGCAGCAGATGATCCAACCAGCCCCACCGCTCACGCGCTGCGGCGTACTCCTGCTTGCCGCGCGCGACCACACCCTTCGCCGAGTCGACCACCGAACTCATCGCCTACCGCCTCTTGTGTGTCGGCGCGCGAACCCCCGACGGCTGTCGCATGGGCCGGTCGGTGAAACGGTCGGGGAATCGTCGCGCTAGGACGTGGAGCGCACCGGCGCCATGAATCCCACCTTGTCATACACGTCGCGCAGTGTGGCCGAAGCGATGGTGCGCGCGCGTTCGGCTCCGGCGGCGAGAACCTCGTCGAGGTAGCCGGGATCGTCGAGGAGTTCCTGGACCCGGCCGCGCAGCGGCGTCACGAAATCGGTGAGGATCTCGGCGGTGTCGACCTTGAGCTCGCCGTATCCCTTGCCGTCGTATTTGGCCACGAGGTCGTCGACACCCACCCCCGTCAGCGCCGACTGGATGGTCAGCAGATTGCTGACGCCCGGCTTGGTGGCGGGGTCGAAAGCGATGTCGGTGCCCGTGTCGGTGACCGCGGATCGGATCTTCTTCGCCGACCGCTTCGGGTCGTCGAGCAGGTTGATCAGCCCCTTGTCGGTCTCGGCGGACTTGCTCATCTTCGCGGTGGGATTCTGCAGATCGTAGATCTTGGCGAATTCCTTGACGATGTGTGCCTGCGGCACCTTGAATGCCGTGCCGAACCGTTTGTCGAACCGCTGGGCGAGGTCGCGGGTGAGTTCGAGATGCTGACGCTGATCCTCGCCCACGGGAACGAGATCCACCTGGAACGCCAGGATGTCGGCGGCCATCAGGATCGGATAGGTGAACAGCCCCACCCCCGCCGAGTCGACGCCCTGTTTCGCGGTCTTGTCCTTGAACTGGGTCATCCGGCTGGCCTCGCCGAACCCGGTGATACAGCTGAGCACCCAGGTGAGCTGTGCGATCTCGGGAATGTGGGACTGCACGTAGACGGTGGACCGGCGGGGGTCGACGCCGACGGCCAGCAACTGGGCCACCGACAGCCGGGTGCGGTCGGCGAGGGTCTTGGGATCGAACGCGACGGTCAGCGCGTGCATGTCGGGGATGAAGTAGAAGGCGTCGAACTCGTCCTGCAGCTCGACCCACTGGCGCACGGCCCCGAGGTAGTTGCCGAGGTGGAAGGAATCGCTGGTCGGCTGGATACCCGACAGCACCCGCCGGCGGGGTGCCGGGACGGCTTCTGGGACGTCGTTCATGGATTCCAGTCTCTCAGACGGCGTCACTCGAATATCACCGTGACCGGCGCGTGATCCGACCAGCGACGGTCGTATGCCTGCGCCCGGTCGACGAAGCCCTTGACCGCTCGTCGCGCCAACGCCCGGTTGGCGAGCAGATAGTCGATGCGCCACCCCGAATCGTTGTCGAACGCCTTGCCACGCCACGACCACCAGGAGTACGGCCCGTCGACGTCGGGGTGCAGGTCGCGGACCACGTCGGACCATCCCGTCCGCAGGAGGTCGGCGACCCAGGCACGCTCGTGCGGGAGGAACCCGGGGCTGCGCAGGTTGCCCTTCCAGTTCTTGATGTCGGGCTCGGCGGGGGCGATGTTCCAGTCACCACCGACCACCACGGGGCGGCGACGGCGGGCGAGCGTCGCCAGGTGGTCACCGAAGTCGCCGAGGAAGCGCTTCTTCTCCTCGTACTTGGCGGCATCCTTGTCCGTGGACTCCGCGGCCGGTGCGGCGGCGCCCTTCGGCAGGTACAGGCTCGCGACGGTGACCGGACCCGACGACGTGGGCACGTCGGCTTCGAGATACCTTCCGGTGGAATCGAATTCGTCGCTGCCGAAGCCCACCCGCACCGCCGTCGGCTCGCTGCGGCTGAGCACCCCGACGCCGGCGTGGCCTTTCACCGTCGACTCCGACATCCGCAGGTGCCAGCCGTCGTCGAGCGCGGGGCCCAGCGCCTCGCGAGCTTGCTCCTCGCTCGCGCGGATCTCCTGCAGGAGCACGATGTCGGAGTCCGCCGACGCCAGCCACGGCAACAGGCCGGGGTTGAGTTCCGACCGTTGCTTGGTCGCGGCGCGGATTCCGTTCACATTCACGGTGGTGATCGCTGTCGGCACGGGGTACCACATTACGGAGCACGATGACATCGGCCCCGGCGTCCCGCCCGTAATCCGGATCGAGTCCAGAAGGTAAGCCAACCCTTGCACCCTGCCGGCTTTTATGTAAACCTTGCCTAACACGATTGCGAGGTGCCCGATGTTCGTCTGCATATGCCGTGCCGTCACCGTCGACGAGGTCCACGAGCACTGTGACGCCGGCGCGCGCACTCCCGATGCGGTCAGCGAGCGTTGCGGCGCGGGCGAGGGCTGCGGCACCTGCGTGGAACGACTCGCACAGATCGTGACCACGCGTGTCGCCGGAAAGGTCGCTCACACGAGCGCAGCCTAACCTGACCTGCGAAGACCGCCCGCGTGGAATGATCCCGCGGGGGCTTTTGTCGTGTTACGTTCGCTGGCACCACCAGCCGAACGGAGACAGCCATGCGCGGGGATGACGAGGTCATCGCACTACTCAACGAGCAGCTCACCAGCGAGCTGACGGCGATCAACCAGTACTTTCTGCACTCCAAGATGCAGGACAACTGGGGCCTGACCGAACTGGCCGCCAAGACCAGGGCCGAATCGATCGAGGAGATGACCCACGCGGAGATCTTGACCGATCGCATCCTGTTCCTCGAAGGTCTCCCCAACTACCAGAAGCTGCTGCCGCTGCGCATCGGGCAGACCCTGCGCGAGCAGTTCGAGTCCGACCTGGCCATCGAGATCGAGGTGGTGGACCGTCTCAAGCCCGGCATCGCCATGTGCCGGGAGAAGCAGGACATCACCACCGCGAAGATATTCGAGGAGATCCTCAAGGACGAGGAGCACCACATCGACTACCTCGAGACGCAGCTCGAACTCCTCGACAAGCTCGGCGAACCGCTCTACCTGTCGAAGTCGGTGGCCACACCGCCCGACGTCGGCTGATCCGCACCCGCACCCTCGACCACTTCCCGTCGAGCGTGCCCAGAACCCCGTCGAGCGTGCCCAGATTCCCGTCGAGCGTGCCCAGAACCCCGTCGAGCGTGCCCAGAACCCCGTCGAGCGTGCCCACCCGCTAACACCGCGACGCCCAGCACGGCGACGCCGGCCAACGCGAGACCGGCGCCGAGCACCGACGGAGCGCGGTAGCCAAGGCCGGCCGCGATCACCAGTCCGCCGAGCCACGCGCCCGACGCATTCGCGACGTTGAGCGCGGAGTGGTTGAGCGCGGCGGCCAGGGTCTGGGCGTCGTCGGCGACGTCCATGAGCCGGGTCTGTAGCGCGGGCACCATCGCGGTGCCGGTCACGCCGACGCAGAAGGTCAGGACGAGAGCGACCCAGGCGTACTGGACCAGGAGCGCGAAGGCCAGCAGGGCGACGGTGATGGCGAGCAGCCCGCCCAGGATGGCCATCGGTACGCTGCGGTCGGCCGCGGCGCCACCCACCAGGTTGCCCACCACCATGCCGAGCCCGAAGAGCATCAGCGCGATCGGGATGAATCCCACCGGAATCCCGGCCAGGCTGGTGAGCGCCGTGTTCAGGTAGGTGTAGAACGCGAACATCCCGCCGAAGCCCACGACGCCGATCGCGAGTGTGAACCACACCTGCGAGCGTCGTAGCGCCCCGAGTTCGGTCATCGGGTCGGTCACCGCCATGTCGGTCAGCGGTGGCAGGTAGACGGCGAGCGCGGCGATCGTCGAGATGCCGATGACCACCACGACCGCGAAAGCGCTGCGCCAACCGAGGTTTTCGCCGAGCCAGGTGGCCAGCGGAACTCCGGCCACGTTGGCCACCGACAACCCCAGCAACACCAGTCCTACCGCCTTGGCGCGTTTGCGCGGACCCGCCAGATGCGCGGCCACGAGCGCGGCGACCCCGAAGTAGGCGCCGTGCGGGATTCCGGCCACGAATCGCGCGGCGATCAGCAGCCCGAAGCCCGGTGCGAGCACGGTGGCGGCGTTGCCGACGGTGAACGCCACCATCAGGGCGATGAGCAGTGTCCGCCGGGATACCCGTGCGGTGAGTGCTGCGATCAGCGGGGCGCCGACCACCACGCCGAGCGCATAGGCGGATACCACGTATCCGGCGGTGGGCTCACTGACCCGTAGCGAACCGGCGATGTTGGGCAGCAGACCCATGGCGACGAACTCGGTGGTACCGATACCGAAGCCGCCGAGAGCCATCGCGATGATCGCGCCGCGGTGCGCTGACAAGCCATTCCGGCTGGGGTCGGTGCCATGCTGCGCGACGGAGGTGGCGGGAGTGGACATTGTTGTGGCAACGAACCCACCCGTCGGACCCATACCCCCATACGACGGTGAGATCGTTCACACGACGCGGGCGTACCGGCGATCACGTCGTGCGGCGCTCTCTTCGGTCGGAGACCTCACTCCTCCGAGTTCGAGGTGGTGTTGGCGGAGGTGCTGGTGTCGCCGCCTTTCTGCTGCTCCTGCTGCTCGCCGCCTTGTTGCTGCTCGCCGCCTTGTTGCTGCTCGCCGCCTTGTTGCTGCTCGCCGCCTTGTTGCTGCTCGCCGCCTTGTTGCTGCTCGCCGCCTTGTTGCTGCTCG